>CAZBBL010000055.1:0-11980 GCA_964490275.1 uncultured Barnesiella sp. | reverse complement strand
ACATTAATAATATAAGGAGCGTCCTCCCAAACCTGCGGAGGACGCTCTTTTTTTATCCAAAACCAAAACCGACAATAATCACAAAAAAGAAGAAATCGAGAACAAAATGATTTTCACAGTTGTTTAGAATAGATAGAGAAAAAGTTTATGAAATTTTGCGATTTCAATCTGTAAGCGACTTTATTCTTTATGTTTCAACACTTTAAATGTCGTTTTTGTCATAATGAGGGAGAAAAGTGCAATTTCAAAATGTTAAATACAAGCATTTTTTTCTTGTCATTTGTATATTTTTATTGAAAGTTTATTAACTTTGCGACAAAATCCCATGGGAGAAGTGTACCCAAACCTGACCGTGAGGTTCTTAAAAATTGTAAAATAGAAACAAATATATTTTTATTGTCTAATTTCTTTTTTAGTATGAAAAAACTGTTTTTCCTTCTCGCAGTAGTTGTTGCGACCGCAGTTAGCGCTATGGCACAAAGCCGTACCGTTAGTGGCGTCGTAGTCGACTCTGCCACCGACGATCCCCTCGTCGGAGCTACAGTTCAACCTGTGGGAGGTGGCAGCGGTGCAGCGACCGACTTGGATGGCCGTTTCACCCTGACGATTCCCTCTACAGTGAAACAAGTAAAAGTATCCTACGTAGGATACAACACGAAAACAGTCGCAGTTTCAGACAAAATGTTCATCGGCCTTGAAACAAACGACAACAGCCTCGACGAAGTCATCGTCACCGGTTACGGTAGCGGTAAAAAAATCGGTTCGTTGGTCGGTTCGGTCAGCGTTGTAGGTGAAAAAGTGTTGGAAGACACTCCTTCAACCACATTCGTTGACGCATTGCAAGGTCAGGTCCCCGGTTTGGCAATCTTCTCAAACTCCGGTGAACCTTCGGAATCACCCTCGTCGATTCGTATCCGTGGTGTCAACTCACTGAACGCATCACAGGACCCCCTCTACATTTTGGACGGCGCACCTGTAACCTCAGCCATCTTCACCACCCTCAACCCCTCAGATATCGAGAGCATCTCGATTTTGAAGGACGCATCGTCAACCGCAATCTACGGTTCACGTGCTGCCAATGGTGTCATCGTGATTACATCTAAGAAAGGCCGCTACGGCGACAAGGCTAAAGTCACCATCCGCGCTAACGCCGGTTGGTCGGAACGTGCTGAAAACCGTATCCACCTGATGAACTCAGAACAATACATCGAGTTCCGCGACAAAATCAATACTCCCGTATCGCAAGAAGTTCGCGACTTGGTTTCAAACTATGGCATCTCTACCGACTGGAGCAAAGAACTCATCAAAGACAAAGCGCTTCTCTACTCTATGGAAGCTCGCGTGCAAGGTGGTTCTGACAAGACACGCTACTATCTGTCGTTTGGCCACTACGACCAAGACGGTGTGATTATCCTCTCGGGTATCCGTCGCGAAACCTTGTCAACCAACATCGACACCAAAGTCAACGATTGGTTCCAAGTTGGTCTTAACGGCAACATGGGTTACGAAGCTTACGAAAGCAACGGCAACGCAACCGGTCGCTACTCTTCAAACCCCTTCTCCGCTTCTTACGCTCTTCTCCCCTACGATACCCCATACTACTACTCATTTGACGAGAACGGCAACATCGTACGTGGCGAAGAAGCTAAATACTACCACTACTCTCAAATGTACAACCCCAACTGGCTGTCACAAGTATTGTCAAACTCAAAACGTACAAACGTGACAGCGATGTTGAACCTCTACGAGCAAATCACTCCCCTCAAAGGTTTGACCATCCGCGCTCAACAAGCTATGAACGCATTCGACTATCGCAACGAAGCTGTTCGTAACAGCATCGGCGTTATCGATACCCCCATGGGCGACTACGTAACAAGCTTGTCAAACTACTCAGGCCGTACATCTGAAGCCTTCCAACGCTGGTATCAATTCACATATACCAACACAGCTGAATACAAATTCGACCTGTTGAAGAAACACTTCTTCACCTTCTTGCTCGGTCAAGAATCAATCATCACCAAGAACAGCAACTTCGCTGTGGCTTCTACCGGCCAACCCGATGCTTACCAATGGCTGTTGACCGAAGGTACAGACGTTACCATCAGCAACTTGACCCACAGCCAATATCGCACTGTGATGAACTCTTACTTCTTCAACATCAACTACGACTTCGATAGCCGCTACTTCTTCGACTTCAACCTCCGTCGCGATGGTAGCTCTAAATTCGCTCCCGGTCACCGTTGGGCTACATTCTTCGCCGTAGGTGGTATGTGGAACGCTAAAAACGAAGCCTTCTTGCAAGACGTTAAATGGCTCGACGACCTGAAAGTTCGTGTCAACTACGGTACAACCGGTAACTCAGGTATCGGCAACTACGCATGGCAAGGTTCGGCTGCTTCAGGCTCGGTTTACAACGGTGGCTCATCGTTGGCTCTTAGCTCAGCATCAAACAACGACTTGACATGGGAAACCGTTCGTGCATTTGACCTCGGTTTCGACCTCGGTGTATTTGACCGCATCCGTACAACAGTCGACTTCTATCGCAAATCTACCATCAACATGTTGATGGAAATCCCCTACAGCTACACTACCGGTTTCTCTTCAAACTACGCCAACGTAGGTTCGATGCGCAACACCGGTGTTGACTTCCAAATCAGCGGCGACCTGTTCAAAAACAAAGACTGGTTTGTTGGTTTGAGCGTCAACTTTGGCTACAACAAAAACATCATCACCGAGCTGTTCAACGGTCTTGAAGAATACACCATCTCAGGTACAGGCCGTACACTCAAAATCGGCGAAGATCCATACAACCTCTATACCGTACGCTACGCCGGCGTTGACCCCCGCGACGGTCAACAAATGTGGTATGACAAAAACGGCAACTTGACCAAAGTCTACAACGAAGAAGAAGACCAAGTAAGCTCAGGCCACTCTATGATAGCTCCTTGGAACGGTGGTTTCGGCCTCAACGCTCGCTGGAAAAACCTTTCACTGCGTGCCGACTTCAACTGGTCTGCTAAAAAATACATCATCAACTCAACTTACTGGTATATCAAAACAGCAAGCATCTGCGCAGCTCAAAACGGTTCGGTTGATTTGTTGAACGTATGGACACAACCCGGCGACGTCACCGACATCCCCAACCTTGTCGACCTCTATGGTCAGTCTCAAGAAGTACAGCCCGACTCTCGTATGTTGGAAAACTCTTCATTCCTGCGTCTGAAAAACCTCACCGTCAACTACTCTCTGCCCACAAAATGGATCAGCAAAGCTAAACTGTCTGACGTCTCGATTCACTTCACAGCACGCAACCTCTTCACCATTACCAAGTTTACAGGTATTGACCCCGAATATGAAGGAAACGCAGTTCACTTCATGTATCCCAATACCCGCAACTATGAATTCGGCGTTGAAGTATCATTCTAAACATCACACCAAGAGAAGAAACAATTATGAAAAAAATCTTATATACTGTACTGGCACTGGGCTTGACCCTCACCTCGTGCGGCATGGACGAATACCAACCGGGTACCAAAACCGACTTGCAATCGCTCCAAACAGCTGACGACTGTAGCCAGTTCCGCAACGGTTTCTATAGCAACCTGCGCGCCATCACATCGGGCGACTATGTCACTTACACCGACCTTGAGATGGACCACTTTATCGGCCTTCGTGGCAACGGTAGCCGTGGTGTGACAGTCAACACTGCGCAAATCAACTCGGCTACTTCAGCAATGCAGACAATCTACGGCGGCGTTTATTCAGCTATGAAGAATGTCAACTTCTTCCTCGACAACGTCCCCGAATTGCTCGAAAGCGGCAAGTTTACCGAAGCCGAAGCTACTCAAGTAAAACGCTACATTGGTGAAGCCAAATTCGTGCGTGCTTACTTCTACATCTACCTCTTCGACCACTTCTGCCAGGCATATAAACCCTCTATCGCCGACACCGAAGGCCTCGGTCTCCAACTCCAATTGACCTACGACCCCACCGGCGTCACCAGCAAATATCCCGGCCGTTCTACAATGAAAGAAACCGCTGATGTTATCAACAGCGACCTCCAAGATGCTTACGACGCTCTCAAAGAATATGAGGAAACCGACGCCAGCCAGCTCGCTCCCAACGCTTCTTACCTGAGCTCTATGGCCGTAGCTGCCCTGCAAGCTCGTTGGGCCCTGCTCACACAAGACTACACCACAGCTATCAGCAAAGCTCAAGAGGTTATCAACTCAGGTCTCTATGAATTGGCTTCAGGCAACGAATACAAAGCTATGTGGAGCGACGACAACGGCCCCGAGCTTATCTTCGTGCCCTACGTTGACTCAAGCGAATCTGCCAACATCGGCTCTTTCATGGACGCATTTGCCTACACTGCTCAATACCCCACTCGTGTAGACTACTTGCCTACTGAAGCTACTCTCTATCAATACGACGACAACGACGTGCGCTTCGATGCATTCTTCACCCCCCTGTTTGATATGCAAATCGAAGATACCAAAGCCGACGCTTACGTATTCTACAAATTCCCCGGCAACCCCTCTTTGGTTTCCGGTACCAACGAATACAAAAACAAACCCAAACCCTTCCGTTTGAGCGAGCAATACCTGATTTTGGCCGAAGCTGCCGCAGCTACCAACCAAACAGCCGTTGCTAACAAAGCTCTCAACGACCTTCGCGCTAAACGTATCACCGGCTACACCGATGCAACCTACGCAGGCGACGCCTTGACCAACCAAATCCGCGAAGAACGCGACATCGAGCTTATCGGTGAAGGCTTCCGCATGAGCGACCTCCGTCGCTGGGGCCTTGCCTTCTCTCGTAGCACCGCCTACAACATCAACCCCATTGTTGAAGACCTCTGGTTGTCAAGCTCAGCTAACACTGCATTTACAGCAGGCGACTATCGCTACACTTGGCCCATCCCCGCTCGCGAGATGCAAGTGACACCCGCTTTGGCCGGCCAACAAAACCCCGGTTATTAATCTTTTAACCAAACAACAAGTTAACAGTTATGAAACTCAATAAAATTTTCGCCATCGCGCTGGCTGCTCTTACACTGACTGCCTGCTCCGACGACGATGACTGGAACACAGCTTCAGACGTAACAGTCAGCATGCAATCGACCACAATCGGAGTCAACGAAGACTTCGTTGCCGGCGACTATAGCTACATCCCCGTCGTCGTTAATGGCAAAGCTAATGGCCCTATCAAAGTGACCATCGAGACAGCTCCTGCCACCGAAAACCCGGCTGTTGTTGAAGACGACTACGTTGTGACTTCTTACACCATCACAATCCCCGCCGACCAACAAGTAGGTTACTTCGAATTCCACACCGTAGCCAACACCGACGTCAGCCCCGACAAAGTGTTCACAGCTACTATCACCAAAGTTGAAGGCGCTAAAATCGGCGACCAAGCTACTTGCGACGTCACTATTCTCGATAACGACCGCTACATCTACGAAGCTTACGAACAGATCGCAGGCTCTTGGACTCTCACCGGCCACGAGAAATATGACGACTCTACCACAACATTCGGCTTGACCTGCGTCACCGTCGACGAAGACGAAGAGGGCTACCTCGAAGACTTCTACATGGTTGGTTACGAAGGCATCGGTTCTTGCGTCCTCCAAGGTCAACTCGGTTTCGACGCTTCTACAATGCAAGCTACCGTTTACTTCCCCTACGGACAAACTTTGATTGAAGGCATCACCCTCAACTTCTCATCGGGCGCTAAAGTTTGCGACTTCATCCTCGGTTCACTCACCTACAGCTCGGGCTACTCTTACAGCCTCTCAGGTGGCGTCTCAGGTACAGTAAGCAGCGACTACTCAACCATCACATTCCCCGACGATGCAATCTTCTGCTCATTGATTACATCAGGCGGCTCGGTTATCAGCTGGTACTCTTGGTTGGATCAAGTTTCAATCACACGCAACTAATCTATTGCAACAATCAACTTCCCTATAGCAGGGGGCGCCTCAAAAGCGCCCCCTGCCTGCGTTTATACACTATTGGTTTAACAATATGCCTTAACAATATGCCTTAAATTTTACATAACCGTTAAATAATAAGCGCCAACGTCGACATTATGCAAAAAAATTATTACATTTGCGGATAAAAGCAAATAAGAAACCCTTCAATACAACAGGATGAAAAAAATCTGTATCGCATCGTTGATAGCATTAGCCTCAGTTTCGGCAGTAGCACAATCAAAGCTCACTCCCTCAGCCGAAGAAATGCTCAACAACTACTATGCCGCTATGGCGGGCACACCCTTATCTACCGACGGCAACTTCGTTAGAGAAGATTTCACCGTCGACCAATGCGTAGCCGCTTTAGTCTCTATTTCAAATCCCGACGACGTAGATAAAATCGCAGCCCTGGGCTATGAAATCATCGACGCTGTCGACCACGTCGTAATCGTAAACCTACCATTGGCCGACGTAGCAAAAATAGCCGACGAAGACTACATCGACCAAATCGAATTTGGCCAGAAAGCACATTTCAACCTCGACAAAGCTCGCACCGCCTCTAATGCCGACGGCATCAACGAAGGTACGGCCGACGGCCTCAACAAAGGCTATACCGGTAGCGGCGTCGTAGTCGGACTGATGGACCAAGGTGTCGACCCCAACCATATCAACTTCCGTGGACGTGTGAAAGGTATCTCTCGTTATTCAGGCTCTAACGGCTCATCAACCGACTTCACAACCGAATATCAAATTTCGCAATTCCAAACCGACGACACTTCGGCCACTCACGGCACTCACGTGCTCGGTATCATCACCGGCGGTTACGACGGCAACGTCACCGAATATAGCGGCGAAGTAGCCAACCCCTACAAAGGCGTAGCTCCCGGAGCCGACATCTACGTATCGGCCGGCACGCTCTACAACAACAACATCCTCCCCGGCGTAAAGAAAGTTATCGACTACGCAGCCAGCGTAAACAAACCTGCCGTTGTCAACCTTTCGCTCGGTAGCAACAGCGGTTCGCACGACGGCCTTACTGCTTTTGGACGCACACTCGACGAATATGGTCAAAAAGGCATTATCGTAGTGTCGGCCGGCAACGAAGGCACCCTCGATATGGGCGTTTCCAAAACCTTCACCGCCGACGACAAAACCCTCCAAACATTCTTCACCCCCTATAGCACCACCTCGTCGAGCATCAACCACACCAACTCCTCTTTCAGTGGCACCGTAGAGCTCTATAGCAGCACAAAGAAGCCCTTCACCCTGAAAATCGCTATCGTTTCAGCTCCGACACGTTTGGGTGGCACCCCCACAATCGACAATACCTACACCATCTCAAGCGCCGGAACATACACCATCAACAACTCCAACCTCGACGGCTTTACTTCAGCAGTAGGCTCATCAGCCACTCTGAAAGTCGTTTCAAAAGTTGATGCATCCTACTTAACCAACCGCTATCAAGCAATCTTGACATTCACCAACATGTCGATGGCCAACCCCAAAACCGGTAAATTCGTCGCTCTCGTTATCGAAGGTGAAGAAGGTCAAACCGTCAACGGTTACTGCTTTTCAAGCTCTACTCTGCAAAACAGCAGCGTCTACGGCGCATTCTGGGATCGTGGCTTCTCGGGTTGGACCACCGGTTCGCCCAACGGCACAATCAACGAACTCGCTTGCGGTAAAAACCTCATCGTCGTAGGTTCATACAACACCAAAAACGTTTGGACCAACCTCGCCGGTGGCAAGGGCACAAATTCTCACACCGTTGGCGACATCTCAAACTTCTCGTCATACGGCACACTCTATGACGGCCGCAACCTCCCCCACGTTTGTGCTCCCGGAGCCGGTATCGTATCGTCATACAGCACATACTACGGCAACCTCTCAGGCTCAACAGTCGACACCTCAATGGTTTGCCGCACCACCGACGACACTCGCAACAACTATTGGGGCCAAATGCAGGGCACATCAATGGCCGCACCCTACGTTGCCGGCGCTATCGCCCTCTGGCTTGAAGCCGACCCGACACTGACCGTGGCCGACGTTCAAGAAATTATTGCCAAAACATCGGTTCGCGACAGCTACGTCGAAGCCGGCGACCAAGTGCAATGGGGCGCAGGTAAGCTCGACGTACTTGCCGGTTTGAAAGAAGTAATCAGCCGCAACGCAGGCGTAGGCACAATCTTCAACGACTCTGACAAAGCTATGGTCATCACCCAAAACGGCGACCGCATTTACGACATCTATGTAGCCGGCGAAAACAACCTCAACGCCACCCTCTACTCTATCAATGGCGCTGCTGTCGTTGCCACTTCAGCCACCCGCGACCAAGTGACCCTCGACGCATCGGCAGTAGCTCCCGGCGTCTACATTCTCGCTGTCAACGGCGCTAAAAACCGCTTGACCCGCAAACTCGTCATCAAATAAAAGACATCATTTCACATCTATCATAATCGGGGAGACTGCGCTCGCAGCCTCCCCTTTTTTGTGCGCCATCCATGCTACAGGGCCATTTTGACAGTGATAGCGACAATAAGCGCCGCCAAGCAAACATCAAGAAAAGAAATCAAAAATTAACCAAAATCGTAACAAATTGGTTGCGCAACCCTCAAAATAATGTGCAACATTTTGGCAATTTGGGCTTTTTTATATAATTTTGCAAAAACTAAAGCTATATGCCTACACCACTTAGAAGCACTATAAGCACCCAAGGCCGCCGCATGGCCGGCGCTCGCGCCCTTTGGCGCGCCAACGGAATGAAAGAAGAACAGATTGGCAAACCCATTATCGCCATCGTAAATTCATTCACACAATTTGTCCCCGGACACACTCATCTCCACGAAATAGGTCAAGAGGTAAAGAAAGAAATTGAAAAACTCGGATGCTTCGCCGCCGAGTTCAACACCATCGCCATCGACGACGGCATCGCCATGGGACACGATGGTATGCTCTATTCACTCCCCTCGCGCGACCTCATCGCCGACAGCGTCGAATATATGGTCAACGCCCACAAAGCCGACGCCATGGTCTGCATCTCAAACTGCGACAAAGTGACCCCAGGCATGCTCATGGCTGCAATGCGCCTCAACATACCCGCCATCTTTGTCAGTGGCGGCCCCATGGAAGCCGGACGTCTCGGCGACCGCGCCCTCGACTTAATCGACATCATGATCGACTCAGCCGACAAAACAGTCGACGACGCCACCGTCACCCTTCTGGAACAACGTGGCTGCCCTACCTGCGGCTCATGCTCGGGTATGTTCACCGCCAACTCTATGAACTCGCTCAACGAAGCCATCGGCTTGGCTCTCCCCGGCAACGGCACTATCGTCGCCACTCACGCCAACCGTCGCGAGCTTTTCAAAAAAGCAGCCCGCAAAATAGTTGAAAACACCTACGCCTTCTACGAGCACGACGACACCTCTGTTTTGCCTCGCAGCATCGCTTCGCGCAACGCCATACTCAACGCCATGACTCTCGACATAGCCATGGGCGGCTCTACCAACACCGTGCTTCACCTTTTGGCTATCGCCAACGAAGCCGGAGCCGATTTCACAATGGACGACATCGACAAGCTATCGCTCAAAACCCCGGTGCTCTGCAAAGTGGCGCCCAACTCCCACTATCACATTCAGGACGTCAACCGCGCAGGTGGCATCCTCTCTATAATGAGACAACTCGCCGACAAAGGCCTGGTCGACACAACGGTAAAACGCGTCGACGGTCTCACCCTCGGCGAAGCCATCGACTGCTACGCCGCCACATCAAAACATCTCACCGACGAAGCTCGCGAGCTTTGGCGCAGTGCACCCGGCGAAAAGAAAAACCTCGTACTCGGTTCGCAGATGAGCTACTATTCAGAGCTCGACACCGACCGCGCCAACGGGTGCATCCGCGACTATGACCACGCCTACGTCAAAGACGGTGGCTTGGCCGTGCTCCATGGCAACATCGCCATCGACGGTTGCGTAGTGAAAACCGCCGGCGTCGACGAAAGCATCTTCAAATTTAGCGGCCCCGCCAAAGTGTTCCGCTCACAAGAGGAAGCCGTCGACGGCATCTTGGCCGACAAAGTAGTAGCAGGCGACGTCGTCGTCATCACCTACGAAGGTCCCAAAGGCGGCCCCGGCATGCAAGAAATGCTCTATCCTACGAGCTATATCAAATCGAAGCACCTCGGCAAACAATGTGCATTGATTACCGACGGACGCTTCTCGGGCGGAACATCGGGTTTGTCAATCGGACATATCTCACCCGAAGCTGCCGCCGGCGGAAACATCGGATTGGTACGCGACGGCGACATCATCTCCATCGACATCCCCGCTCGTAAAATCAACGTCGAGATAAGCGACGCCGAGTTGGCCGAAAGACGCAAAGCCGAAGAAGCTCGCGGAGCAGAAGCCTTCACCCCGGCCGGTCGCGACCGCATCATCTCGAAAGCATTGCGCAACTATGCCGCAGCCGTCACCTCAGCCGACAAAGGTGGCGTACGCCAATAGAGACATTGCGCCGCCACGACAGACCAAAGCCACAAACTCAATTCCAATAGGTAAAAAACATAGTTAAGACATTTCAACATGAGCACAAAAATCACAGGAGCCGAAGCCTTGATAAAATCGCTGTTATGCGAAGGAGTCGACACAATCTTCGGCTATCCGGGAGGCGCTATCATACCTGTCTATGACAAACTCTATGACTATACCTCCGAGCTCAAGCATATTCTCGTGCGACACGAACAGGGCGCCACTCACGCCGCCCAAGGCTACGCCCGCGCCACAGGCCGCACCGGCGTAGTAGTAGTGACCTCAGGCCCAGCAGCCACAAACGTTATCACCGGACTAAGCGACGCGCTGATGGACAGCACGCCGCTGGTAGTAATCACCGGTCAAGTTGCCTCAAGCTACCTCGGTAGCGACGCCTTCCAAGAAACCGACGTCGTCGGTATCGTACACCCCGTCACAAAATGGGCGCTACAAATACGTCGCGCCGAAGACATACCGGCCGCCGTAGCGCGTGCATTCTACATCGCCAACAACGGCCGTCCCGGCCCCGTAGTGCTCGACATCGCCAAAGATGCTCAAGTAGGCTTGGTAGAATGGGACGATTACAAAAAGTGCGACTACATACGCAGCTACCTGCCACTGCCCGAAATCAACGATGCCGACATCGCCCAAGCAGCTCGCTTACTCAATAAAGCCCAACGCCCGATGATATTGTCGGGACACGGCGTGATGATTTCAGGCGCTGAAGAGCAACTACGTCAACTTGCCGAAAAAGGCGACTTCCCCGTTGCAGCCACCCTATTGGGACTATCGACCATGCCATCCGACCACCCTCTCTACAAAGGTATGCTCGGCATGCACGGTAACATCGGCCCCAACTACAATACCAACCGTGCCGACGTCATTTTGGCTATCGGTATGCGCTTCGACGACCGTGTCACCGGCACCGTCGAAACCTATGCTCCAGATGCCAAAATAATACACATCGACATCGACTCGTCAGAGTTTAACAAAAACGTCAAAAACGCCATATCTATCCACGCCGACGCCCGCCAAGCTATCGAACGTCTGTTGCCGCTTATCAACAACACCGACCGCAAAGCATGGCTCGAAACATTCGACCACTGCTATGAGATAGAACGTCGTCAGGTAATCGAGCAAGAATTGCATCCACAATCGGGCTTGATGAAGATGGGCGAAGTCATCAACTTAGTGACTCGCGCATTTGGCGACCGCGCCATCGGCGTCACCGACGTAGGCCAAAACCAAATGTTTGGCGCACGCTATTTCCGCTATACACAGCCGCGCAGCTTGCTCACCTCGGGTGGCCTCGGCACAATGGGATTCGGTCTTCCGGCAGCTATCGGAGCCAAAATGGGTTGCCCCGAGCGCGACGTCGTATTGTTCGTTGGCGATGGCGGTTTCCAAATGACCATACAAGAGCTGGGCACGATAATGGAATATCACACCGACGTGAAAATCGTGTTGCTCAACAACAACT
>CAZBBL010000054.1:0-12180 GCA_964490275.1 uncultured Barnesiella sp. | reverse complement strand
GTCCGTTGCGGTTGGGGGGACACGACCTCGTAGTTTGTGACGAATTTCAGATGTGATGCTTTGTAGGGTTAGTGGAGAGATGTGTTGAAATTGAGTGATATATTATTTCTTAGCCGTCTCAGCTTTTTCGTCCTTATCGGCCTTGGTAGCTTTCTCAACATAGCGGGCGTTGAGGCCTTCGACGATATCGTCGGTGATGTCGAGGTCGGGGTTGACGTATTGACCGGGGGTCATGATAAAGATAGCGTCGAACGGACGGTCGAGCTTGGCGTTGTAGGCTTCGAGGAAGTTATTGATAGAGTCGAGCAGCATTTGTTGCTGGTCGGCAGCTTTTTTAGCAAGTTTCTCTTGCAAACCGGCCAAATAGTTTTGAGCTTGGGTTTGCTTGTTTTGGAAATCTTGTACGTCGGCATTGTAGCTTGCCTCAGAGAGGTAGCCATTGTTGCGCACCTTGTCTTGGATTTGAGCGCCGATACGTTGAAGCTCGTTTGATTTGCGACGTTCTTCAGCCTGATATTCGGCCATCGCGGCGTCGGCTTCGGCGTTGAGTTTCTCAATCAGCTTATAGTTTTTCGACACAGAGTCGAGGTTGTAAAAACGGATATTCGTAACACCCTCGGCTGAGATGGCATTATCGGCGGTTTTCTTTCCCTGTTTAGCGGCGTCGGAAGAGCAGGAGCAGAGGGCTGAACCTGCGATAACGGCAGCTGCTGCGATGGAGAACACGAGTTTGTTCATGTGCACGTTTTTTGATTGGTTTTATTTGGTTGCTGTTTGTTTATCTTTGTTTTGAGCTTGCTCCGTCTCGCGTCGCTTGCGTAGAGCTTCGATGTCGTGGACGTGGCCCGAAGGAAATTTTCCACCTTTGACAAACAACACTTTGACGCCTAACAATAGGAATGCTACAGCCAGCAGAAATAGTGTCAAAAATAGCAATTTCATCGGTTTCGTGAGCAAATTCTGTGCAAATATAGGAAAGATGGATAAAATATTTGCTGTTTACAAATTTATTTTTGTAACTTAGTCAGCGAATAACGATGTTTTTAACATCTTTTGCTATTACGCAAGACATTTTAAACGACCAACATAACCTAAAATTACATTATGGAAGTAAAAGACCTGAATCCGAAAATCGTCTTCGAGATTTTCGACCAAATTACCAAGATTCCGCGCCCGTCGAAAAAAGAGGAAAAAATACGTCAATTCCTCCTCGACTTCGCAAAAAAACACAACATCGCCGCCAAAACCGACGAAATCGGCAACGTCGCCATGTCGAAACCCGCAACCCCCGGCTATGAAAACGCCCCCACAGTCATCATGCAAGGCCACATGGATATGGTTTGCGAATCTAACGACAAATCGTTCGACTTCGAAAACAACCCCATCAAAACCATCGTCGACGGCGAATGGGTACGCGCCGACGGCACTACCCTCGGCGCCGACAACGGCATCGGCGTAGCCGCATCGCTCGCCGCCATGATCGACGACTCATTCGTTCACGGCCCCCTCGAAGTGCTCGTCACCGTCGACGAAGAAACCGGCATGACCGGCGCCTTCAACCTTGGCAAAGATATGGTCACAGGCAAAATACTCCTCAACCTCGACTCTGAAGACGACGCCGAAGTGTTTGTAGGCTGCGCCGGCGGCATCGACACCACCGCCACATTTAAATATGAGCGCTCAATGTCGCCCAACGACTTCCAATACTTCCGCATCGCCGTCGTTGGCGGTCTCGGCGGCCACTCAGGCGGCGACATCATCCTCGGTCGCGCCAACGCCAACAAAGTGCTCGCACGCTTCCTCTGGGACCTCTCTCAAAAATATAGCATCTCAGTCGTAGAATTTGACGGCGGCAACCTCCGCAACGCCATCCCCCGCGCAGCACATGCCATCGTCGGCGTCCACGTCTCCAACAAAGAAGACATCCGCATCGCCCTCAACAACTATATCGCCGTCATCGCCAACGAATATCAAGGCATCGAACCTACCCTCAACATCGAGATGGAAAGCGTCGAAAGCCCCGAATATTGCATCGACTCAGCCACATCTATCAACCTCATTCGCGCCCTCTATTGCGCTCCTCACGGAGTAGTGTCAATGAGCCGCGAACTCGAAGGCCTGGTCGAAACATCCACCAACCTCGCCGCCGTCAAAATGCTCCCCGACAACAAAATCTTGGTCACCACAAGCCAACGCAGCTCTGTCGAATCGCGCAAACTCGACATCGCCCACCAAGTAGCAGCCGTCTTCACCCTGGCAGGCGCCGACGTCACCATCGGCGAAGGATACCCCGGATGGCAACCCAACATGCACTCTCCAATCATGAAAATCGCCTCCGACGCCTACGAAGAACTCTACGGCGTCAAACCCGCCATCAAAGCCATCCACGCCGGATTGGAATGCGGCCTGTTTAAATCGGTCTACCCCGACCTTGACATGGTTTCATTCGGCCCCACATTGCGCGGCGTTCACTCTCCCTCGGAGAAAATGCACATCCCCGCCGTCGACCGTTTCTGGCAACAACTCAAACGCATCCTCGAAAAAGTTGCCGAGCTTAAAAAATAAGCCCGCAACCGCTCTTACATAACATCACGGGAGCGGGGCTACACACTTCATGGCGCTCCGCTCCCGTTGTTTATCTCCATCATAGCTTCCAATCAATTATCATCAACCATCTGCTTAGTATACCCCCCCACCAGCCCATCGCCTCATGAAAAAGCTACTACTGCCGGCCATAGCAACCCTGCTGACAGCCTCGGCGGCCTCGGCCATCGACCCCGAAGCCACCATACTGCCACTAATGCCCAGTGAGATGCAACTCGACTCACTCCTCCACCAATCGCTCGTCGTCATACCCACGTTCGCCACCGAAGAGGAGATTCGCTCAATACGCCTCACCGAAAAAGACTATCGCGAAGTAGCAGCCGAATTGGGAGTCGAAGTAGCAGCCATCAAAGCAGTGGTTGATATCGAAACAGGCAGCCAACACTCAGGCTTCTGGGCCGACGGCAAACCTCTGATCAACTTCGACCTCTCAATCTACCGACAGATGGCACCACGCCACGGCGTAAACCTCGCCGACGCACGCCGACGTGCCCCCATAGCCTTCCGCCAACCCGACGCACGCCGCTACGGCTCACGCCAAGCAGCACAACAAGCTCGCCTCGACGCCATCGCACAAGTCAACGAAGAAGCCGCCTACGAAAGCGTCTTCTGGGGCATGTTTCAAATCGGCGGATTTAATTGGAAGAAATGCAAAACCGAGTCAATCTACGACTTCGTCAAACGCATGTCGCGCTCCGAACGCGACCAACTCGAATTGTTTGCCGCCTTCTGCCGCAGCAACGACCTCGTAAAATATATCAAAGCCAAAAACTGGGCGGCCTTCTCGCTCCGCTACAACGGCCCCGGCTACCGCAAACACAACTACCACAACAAAATGGCCGCCGCTTATCAGAAATTTAAACGACAAGAAAAATAAACGATGACACAATTTTTATCAGAGCATCATCTGCTCGGGCTTAGCATAGGGATAGCTACATTCTTGATTATCGGACTATTTCACCCGATAGTCATCAAAACCGAATATCATTGGGGCACACGCCCATGGTGGGTGTTTCTCATCGTAGGCCTAAGCGCCATCGCCGCCTGCATCATCGTCGACGACGCCTTCCTCTCGCCGCTGCTCGGCGTAGTAGGCTTCTCATCGCTATGGTCGATAAAAGAACTCTTCGAGCAACGCCAACGCGTAGCCAAAGGCTGGTTTCCCCGCAACCCACGCCGGGGGTCTTAATCCAGGCTCTGCTTGTTGAAAAAGCCCTCATACGACAAATCTTCGTCAATCTCGGGCCAATGTATCCCCAAAGGAGATAGCACAAATCTTTTCCTTTGGGCATCTGTCGCATCACTAAGGCGCGAATAATCGGCAAAACACTCCTTAGCCTTACGACCATCCTTCAGCTCAACCCATATCGCCGTATCGGTCAGCCATACATGTGCAACCTGCGTACGATTCATTCCTATCTTCATTTATTAAAATATTCATGCCAACGCTGTATGATAATCTCCTTATTTTCCTCGATAATCGATTCTATCATACGTAATTCATTATTCTTAAAGCCGAAATTATCTACAAGCTCAATATCCTCAACTTTGTATTTTGCTTCTGAATCGCCTTTTGATATATGTACATGAATTGGCTCATGATCATTAGACCAAAAGAAGAAACGAAAACCCAATAAAATAAATAGCGTAGGCATAATTATTAAACATCTTATCTTACGCAAATATAAATTATAATTTATTATTTGCCAAACGATTAATCTATTTTTAGCTAATTACAGCGATTTTATCTCAAAACAAGTTTCGCATCCTCAATGTAGGGGCGAAATTCATTTCGCCCGAAACGTCAACTTGGTTATAGGTCTCATACAGCGTGCACGCCACCATCATCGCCATGACACACTGCGATTTTCGCCGCTCCATCGCGATGATTCCATCCTCGTCGCTGTATGCCCCCGCCGCCGCTATTGAGCGAGGATTTGCTCCAAAGCTTGGGCCAACTGGTCGGGACACGACGTAGGCTTAGCGCCACAGCGAATGCCACGCAGACGCCCTACCACGTCCTCAGCCTTCATCCCCTCGACCAACCGAGCAATACCCTGAGTATTGCCGTGGCAGCCACCGACAAACTCTACCGACTTGACGACACCACAGTCGTCGACAACGATTTCGATGGCACGCGAACAGGTGCCGACAGTCTCATACGTATATTTCATAATAAATTTATGTATATAAAACAATGACCGACAACCATTCGCCCACAGATAGGCAGAGTCGATGTCGGTCAAAAATTTGTGCTCGAAGCGGGACTCGAACCCGCACAGCCGCAATGGCCAAAGGATTTTAAGTCCTTCGTGTCTACCATTCCACCATTCGAGCATCGAAATAGGCGTTGTGGCAACAACGGTGCAAAGATATGAACAAATTTTCTAAAAATCATTATCCCAAGCCCAAATTCTTACGCCACAGAGGCGCAATCGAATAAAAATTTTGGAAAAAGTTGATTATTTAGAAGATAATAGCTAATTTTGCACAGTTTTTTCAGCGTTTACTGTCTATGGGAAAGTTCACCGAATATAAATTGCCCCTGAAGAGCATGCCCGTTGGAGTCGAGCAATTTGAATATCGACTCGGCAAGCAATTCTTTGTCAATATGGAGGACAACGACGTGCGCAACGCCGACATTCTCGTAAAACTGACCGTTGAACACAAAAACGACTGCTACGATATGCAGTTTGCCGTCACCGGCACGGTGACCGTCGCTTGCGACCGCTGCTTAGACGACTTAGACTTGCCCGTCGACACCACATATCACATCATCGTGAAATATGGCGACGACTATAGCGAAGACAACGACTTCTTGCAGATTCCCGAAAGCGACAGCTACCTCAACGTCGCCTACATGATTCACGACACGGTAGCTCTGGCCATACCTATCAAGCACGTCCACCCAATGGGTAAATGCAACCGCGCCATGAGCGCCCTGCTGAAAAAACACCGCGCCACCGACGGCGACGACGACGAAGACGCCCTGATTCAAGAGCAGCTCATCGACGAAATGGAGCGCATGGCCGACGACGACATCACCACCACCGATGCGCGTTGGGACAAACTCAAAGACTTCAACCCCGAAGCCTGAAACCGACATCAAACCAAGTTGACTATTATACTCAACATCTGACAAATAAAAACAAGATAATTATAAAAAGAAATGGCACATCCTAAACGCAAACAATCGAAGACTCGTACAGCTAAACGTAGAACACACGACAAAGCTGCTATGCCCACTCTCGCTATCTGCCCCAACTGCGGCGCATGGCACGTTTACCACTGTGTATGCAGCGAATGCGGTTACTACCGCGGCAAAGTCGCTATCGAAAAGTCGGCTGCTGTCTAAGACAGGTATCGTAGTGGATTCGCCCGGGTCATCAACCCCCGGGCGGCGCAATCCCCGACACAGACATAAGCGTTGGGCGTGGCAATCGTTATTTTTGACACCACGTCGGCTTTGTCTTATATAGGGGTTTCGTCTTGAGCACCACTGCTACTGTTTTAGATACGCCACGAATTGTCAAACCGTATCTAACATTCACATTAAACAATGGTAAACGCAAGAATTTCAGGCATCGCATCTTATGTGCCCGATGACATCCTCGACAACGAGATGTTGTCGAAAATGGTCGACACCAACGACGAATGGATTACTACACGTGTAGGCATCAAACAACGCCGCATCCTCAAAATCGAGGGCGCCGGCTCCTCTTATCTCGGCGCCAAAGCCGTTGAGAAGCTCCTGGCCGAAACAAACACCAATCCCCAAGACATCGACCTGGTCATCTGCGCCACATCAAACCCTGACTACCGTTTCCCCTCTACCGCATCGGTTATCGCCGAAAAAACCGGATTGAAAAACTGCTACGCATATGACATCCAGGCCGCTTGCGCCGGATTTATCGTAGCCTTGGAAGACGCCACAGCCTACATCCGCTCAGGCATGCGCAAAAAAGTGCTCGTCGTTGCAGCAGAAAAAATGTCGTCGATGGTCAACTATCAAGACCGCGCCACATGCCCCCTGTTTGGCGACGCCGCTGCCGCCGTTATCGTTGAGCCCACCGAAGAGGCTACCGGCGTAGTCGACGGCGTATTCCACGTCGACGGTGCCGGACTGGAACACCTGCTCATGAAAGCCGGTGGCTCCGTCAAACCTACCACCCACGAAACCGTTGATGCCGGCGAAAACTACCTCTACCAAGAGGGTAAAAACGTATATAAAAACGCAGTCACCGACATGCTCAACGCCTCGCTCGACGTGATGAAACGCAACAACCTCACCGTCGACGACGTCGACTACCTCATCCCTCATCAGGCCAACCTCCGCATCATCGAAGCCGTTTCGTCGCGCGCAGGATTCCCCTCTGAGAAAGTGTTGGTCAACATCGAGCACTACGGCAACACATCGGCTGCTTCAATCCCCCTGTGTCTCGACGAATACAAAGGCAAACTCAAAAAAGGCGACCGCCTTTTGCTCACAGCCTTTGGCGCCGGATTCACCTGGGGCGCTATGTACCTGATTTGGGACCTTTAATCAAGGCCAAAACAGAAAAATTTTACAAAAATAGCATCTTTTCAGGTGCTATTTTTGTTTTAACATACAGAGACAATATCTTATCTTTTTCGCAATCATGGCCAACCAACAGCACAAAGCAGGATTCGTAAACATCGTCGGCAACCCCAACGTGGGCAAATCAACCCTCATGAACGACCTCGTAGGCGAGCGCGTAAGCATCATCACCGCCAAAGCGCAAACCACACGTCATCGCATCATGGGCATCGTCAACCACGACGACTACCAAATCGTATTCTCCGACACCCCGGGCGTGCTATCCCCAAAATACAAACTCCAAGAGAGCATGCTCAGCTTCTCTGAAGGCGCCCTTACCGACGCCGACATCCTCCTCTACGTCACCGACGTAGTCGAAGACCCCACAAAAAACGCCGAATTCCTCGCCAAAGTAGCCAAAGAAAAAATCCCCGTATTGTTGGTAATCAACAAAATCGACCTGCTCAAAGGACAAGACGACCTCAATCAAATCGTCGACCGATGGCAACAGCTACTGCCAAACGCCGAGATATTCCCAACCTCAGCCAAAGAGCATTTCAACGTCACCAACCTCATGGCACGCATCGTCAGCCTGCTGCCCGTCTGCCCACCCTACTTCGGCAAAGACGCCCTCACCGACAAACCCGCACGATTTTTCGTCACCGAAATAATACGCGAAAAAATATTGCTCAACTACGACAAAGAAGTGCCATACGCCACCGAAGTAATTGTCGAAAAATTTGACGAAACCGACTCCTCAATCCATATCATGGCCGTCATCTACGTCGAACGCGACTCCCAAAAAGGCATCATCATCGGCCGCGGTGGCTCAATGCTCAAACGCGTAGGCTCCGAAGCTCGCAAAGACATCGAACACTTCTTCAACAAACGCATCTACCTCGAAATGTTTGTCAAAGTAGAGCCCAACTGGCGCAACCGCGACAACAAGCTCCGCACCTTTGGCTACATCGAATAGCCCTCTATCTCACAAAAATTAGCTAACTTTGCAAATATCAACCACTATATAACGTAAACACATACGCAAAATGGGACAACTCGTAGCAATCGTCGGACGCCCCAACGTGGGCAAATCGACTCTCTTTAACCGACTGACTCAATCGCGCACCGCTATCGTCGACGAAACCGCCGGCACCACTCGCGACCGCCAGTATGGCAAGGTAGAATGGGGCGGCGTCGTATTTTCTATCGTCGACACCGGCGGCTGGGTAGTCAACTCCGAAGACATCTTCGAAGGCGAAATCAACAAACAAGTAGCCCTCGCAATCGAGCAAGCCGACGTCATACTCTTCGTCGTCGACGCCATGAACGGCGTTACCGACCTCGACGACCACGTCGCCGAGATACTCCGCAAATCGCGCAAACCCGTCATCCTCGTCGCCAACAAAGTCGACTCCAACGACTGGCTCTACAACGTACCCGAGTTCTACGCCCTCGGCCTGGGTGACCCCTACCCCGTCTCTGCCGTCAGCGGTTTCGGCACCGGCGACCTCCTCGACGACGTGCTCAAACAAATGCCCGAAAAAGACGATGACGACCAAGAATTGCTCGAAGCAATACCCAAATTTGCAATCGTCGGTCGCCCCAACGCCGGCAAATCGTCGATTATCAACGCCTTCATCGGCGAAGAACGCAACATCGTCACCGACATCGCAGGCACAACCCGCGACAGCATCTACACACGCTACAACAAATTTGGCTTTGACTTCTATCTGGTCGACACCGCCGGCATTCGCAAAAAAAACAAAGTAAACGAAGACATCGAATACTACTCCGTCATCCGCTCCATTCGCGCCATCGAAGCCTCCGACGTCTGCATGCTCATGATCGACGCCACCCGCGGCATCGAAGCTCAAGACGTAGCCATCTTCTCACTGATACAGCGCAACAAAAAAGGCCTCGTCGTATGCGTCAACAAATGGGACCTCGTCGAAGACAAAAGCCAAAATGCCATACGCACATTCGAAAACGCTATCCGCCAACGCTTTGCCCCATTCGTCGACTTCCCCATCATCTTCACATCGGCCCTCACCAAACAACGTATATATAAGGTGTTGGAAACAGCCGTCGAAGTCTACAACAACCGCGAGCGCGTAGTGCCCACCTCTCAGCTCAACAACATGCTGCTCGAAGACATCGCCGCATATCCCCCACCAGCCAACAAAGGCAAATACGTCAAAATCAAATATATCACCATGCTCAAGGGCGCCAAGATACCAACATTCATCTTCTTCTGCAACCTGCCCCAATGGGTCAAAGAACCCTACCGCCGCTATCTCGAAAACAAAATACGCGAGCATTGGGACTTCCATGGCACCCCCATCAGCGTCTTCATGCGCGAAAAATAATAAAACATCCCTATATCTGAGTAGAGGCGAGGCCCAACGGCCTCGCCTCTACATCTTTATATTGGCATATCGTTTACTCTGCCTTCTTTGCCGCAGCCTTCTTTGTAGCCGGTTTCTTAGCCGCAGCAGCCTTCTTAGCCGGAGCTTTCTTGGCCGGAGCAGCCTTCTCTCTGAGCAAATGCTCCTCATTGAGATGCTCCTCGTTGAGACGCATCGTCGCAACCTCTTTTTGCAGAGTCTCAATCTCGCGAGCCTGATTGCGGATAGTAGTCAGCAGCGAATTGAGCTCCTCATTTTCAATCGACAGCGGGTATTGCTCCTCGACACGCACAATAAAGTCGGCAAGCACATTCATATAGTTGGTGAAAGCCGCATAAGGCGAATCGTAGGGACTATAGTGGCTGTGGACATCGCCGTCGGCCATATGCTTGGTCGACATATAGAAGAAATGGTCTGACGTCTGCAGATAATTCCAATCTTGTTTCAGACGGCGGTCGTCGCAAAGATGCACACGCTCAGCCACCGAATAGAGCTTCTCAAACGCCTCCTTCTGCAACTTGTTGCCAATCCAAGCCGACGTGTCGCGCGCCTCATCGGCCCAAGAAATAGGATAAGGCACCGACAACGACCCTACAGCCTTGATTTTTGAGATAGCCTCAGAGGGCGTGATGAAATCGATTTGGCGCTCGGCAGCGAAGCGAGGCAACGCCTCGAGAAATTGGAAGATGCCGCTTTCGCGAGATTGCAGCTCGCCAAACGTCTCCAACGTCATAAACAGATTGACCACCTGCTCCTCGGCGGGAGTGTCGGCAATCCAACCGATATATTTGTCGGCCGTCAGCGGATATTCGCTCCAATTCGTATTCGAGAAGCGGAACGTGATATCGTCGCTGAGCTTTGAATTTTTCAGAAGCATCTTCAGCTTGGGCGCCGAAGCCGAAGTGTAGACATAGTTGGGCGACTTCCATCCAAGGATATGCTTTGCACCCTCGGTGATGACACCCTTATAGCCCATGGCGAGCACCTGCGGAGCGATATCGTCGCTATAGATAAGCTCAGTGTTGCGGAGCACCTTCGGACGCACGCCAAACAGCTCATGAATCTTGTCGCCGTGCTGCTTCACCTGCAACGCAAACTCCTCGGGGTCGGCCAGCGAAGCGAGCGAGTGGGCATAGGTTTCGGCCAAAAATTCGACACAACCGGTGTCGACAAGCTGGCGCAGCAAATCGTTCATCTCAGGCACATAGCGTTCAAATTGCTCCAGCGCCACGCCCGATATAGAGATAGCACATTTAAAGCGGCGTCCGCTCTGCTCAATCATGTTCAGTAGCGTCTTGGCGGCAGGGATATAAGAGCGTTGGGCGATACGGTCGATAATATCGTCGTTGGCAAAGTCGTCGTAGTAGTAGTGGTCGTTGCCGATATCAAAAAAACGATAACGTTTGAGACGGAACGGCTGATGTATTTGGAAATAAAAACAAATAGCTTTCATTGTTTCTGCTGATTAGCGGTTGAGTACTTGGTTGTAGATATCGATAACTTTTTTGCCGGCTTTGTCCCATGTGATTTGGGCAACTTCGGCCAAACCGTCCTCGCGCAGT
Source organism: uncultured Barnesiella sp. (assembly GCA_964490275.1). Classification (GTDB taxonomy): domain Bacteria; phylum Bacteroidota; class Bacteroidia; order Bacteroidales; family Muribaculaceae; genus JAGBWK01. Next base: position 1,051 of record CAZBBL010000054.1, on the reverse strand, counting down.
TGATGATACATCGCGGGGTAGTTGAGGATAGAGTAGATTGCGTCGGCCATAGCGTCGATGTCCCAATAGTCGGTCTTCACGACATTGGTCAGAATTTCGGCACACCCCGACTGTTTCGAGATAATTGAGGGAACACCCATCTGCATAGCCTCCAAAGGCGAAATGCCGAAAGGCTCCGACACCGACGGCATGATATATACGTCAGAGGCTTTGAGCATCTGATAAACCTCCTTGCCCTTTTGGAAGCCGGGAAAGTGGAAGCGGTCGGCAATGCCACGCTCCGCAGCCAAGGTTATCATCTTGTTCATCATATCGCCGCTGCCGGCCATCACAAAGCGCACATTGTGGTCGAGCTTGAGCACCTTGGCCGCAGCCTCAACAAAATATTCCGGTCCCTTCTGCATCGTGATACGTCCCAAGAAGGTGACCACCTTCTCTTTGGGCTTGTTGACCTCTACATCGAGCAAATCTTGGCTCAGAGGCACTACGGCATTGTGGACCGTCGTGACCTTGGCCGGGTCGATGCCATATTTCTCAATGACCGTGCGGCGCGTAAGATTTGACACCGTGATGATATGGTCGGCGTTGATCATGCCGTCGCGCTCGATGCGAAACACCGTAGGATTGACATTGCCACGCGAGCGGTCGTAGTCGGTAGCGTGGACGTGTATCACCAACGGCTTGCCCGTCACCTGCTTGGCATGTATGCCGGCCGGATAAGTCAGCCAATCGTGAGAGTGAATAATATCAAACTGCTCGGCACGAGCTATAACGCCGGCCACAATCGAGTAGTTGTTAATCTCCTCGAGAAGATTGTCGGGATAGCGACCCGAAAACTCAATGCAGCCCAAGTCGTTGGTGCGCATATAATTGAAATCGGCATAGATTTTATCGCGCAGACGATAATATTCGTCGGGGTCCATCACCTTGCCGATGCGGCTCTCGACATAGTCGCGATTGACATCGCGCCAAGCCACAGGCACCTGCGAGGCGCCGATAATCTTGGCAAACGACTTGTCTTCGTCGCCCCAGGGCTTAGGTATGACGAATG
>CAZBBL010000053.1:0-12234 GCA_964490275.1 uncultured Barnesiella sp. | reverse complement strand
ATACTGCAAAGATAATAAAATTTGTCAAGTTTCTACATGTAAAAACTTGACAAATTTGCTTTTTCTTCAATTTTTTCTTAGCCCGGAAAAAGTTGACTCAAAAATGTGGAGTTGACAGATTATTTTGTCAGAGGCGAATATTGACGAGAGTAGCGCAGATGTTGGGGAATATACTCTTCGTCGTAGCTGATTTTGACGTCGGTGATTTGACCGTTGGCATCGAATACGGGAGTGTAGACCGGATTGACAAAGCCTTTGTAGGGCGCAATGTTGAGATGAGCATAGCGGTCGAGCACCTCTTGATGGAGAGTTGGGTCGACTTTCACGGCGTAGGTTTCAACCAAGTCGCGACCGGCTTCATAGTCGCCTTCGCTCTTGATGCGTTGTATTTCGCCGAGAAGTTGGCCAAAGAGCTCACGCAGCTTTTTATAATCGTTGATGCGGATATAAGTTTTACCGTCGATTTTCACCATTTCGATGACATTGTCGGCACGGCCGTGTTGGTAAACCCATTCGCTGATAAGTTTGCGGTTGCGCATATGGGCTTCTTCGATATCCTTACCCGGCTCGATACGCATCAGCTGAGTCATCATGCCGTTGAGGATATATTTGTAGTATTCGGCTTTGTAAGCATCGGGGTTGTCGAGCAAACCGAGTTCCAAAAGTTTGGGGTCGGCCAAATAATAGAGTGCAAACAAATCGGCACGGGTTTCCTCGAGGGTAGAGCCGTGGGCTTTAAGAGCGTCGGGGTCAACACCCGGCAGCAGCTGGCCTGAAGCATGGCCGAGACATTCGTGAAGGTCGGTGTGGAGATTGTCAGTGATAAAGAGGTAGTCGTCGAGGAGCTTACGTGTAGGCTCGTCGATGACAAACTCTTCGTTGAAGCCGTTGCCGTGAGAAGCTTCGTCGTAGGCTTGAGTGATATTCTCGATTGTCACCGATTTCGAACCGTGAGCGGCGCGAATCCAGTTGGCGTTGGGAAGATTGATACCGATAGGAGTCGAGGGATATGAATCGCCGGCAAGAATAGCTGCGGTAATTACCTTGGCAGTGACGCCCTTTACATGAGGTTTGCGGAATCGCGGGTCGATGGGCGAATGATCTTCAAACCATTGAGCATTGTTGCTCAGAGCCTCGGTGCGGGCCGAAGCTGCGTCGTTTTTGAAGTTGACAATCGACTCCCACGAGCCGGTCATGCCCAGCGGGTCGCCGTAGCTCTCGATGAAGCCGTTGATAAAATCTACTTTTGAATCGGTGTCGCCAACCCAAAGTATCGAATAGTCGTCGAAGGTTTTAAGGTCGCCGGTGGTGTAGAATTTTATCAATTCGGCGATGACCTTGCGCTGTTGGTCGTTTTCGGCGTAATTGAGAGCGCGGTTGAGGTTGTCGACGATGCGAGCGATAGCCGGAGCATAAAGTCCGTTGAGACTATAAGTTTGCTCGGTCACCTTGCCGTCTATTTTCACAACGCGAGTGTTCAATCCGTAAGAGATGGGCGTAAGGTCGGTAGTGTCTTTGCGAGCGGCGAAATAGTCTTCGACTTCGGCTTGAGTGACGCCCTCGTAAAGGTTGTTGGCAGATGTGACGATGAGGTCTTCGCCCTCGGCTTGGTTGACGCGCTTAGCCATAAATTGAGGATCGAAAATCAGTCGCAACAAGGTGTCGACATTGGCAGGCACCTTGTCGGCAGGGAGCAATGCGATACGCTCTCTGAGAAACTTCTCTGAGAAACCGGGCACAAACTTGTCCATCGAATAGTGGTGGTGGACACCGTTGCCAAACCACACTTGTTTTATATATGTGGTGAAGGCTTTATAGTCGGCCGACGATTGGTCGCCATCGTAGGCTGTAAACACGTTTTCGAGGAGTTGGCGCAGGTCGAGGTTGTATTTGCCGTTTTGGTCCCAAAGGATATCGCGGCCCTCGAGGGCAGCCTCGGTAAGATAGTAGACGAGGGCTTTTTGATTGAGCGAAAGCGACTCGAAGTCGGGCACTTTGTAGCGAAGCACCTCGATGTCGGCGAAGCGGTCGACGACGTAGTTGAAATTTTTATCGTTAGCCATAGCTGAGATAGAGATGGTGGCGGCCAAGATAGTGCCGGGCACCAGGCGTGAGATAATCGACATATTTATAAATATATGTATGGATGAGAATGAGGGGTTTATTCGACGTAGAGTATCAAGCCCTTGAGATATTCACCCTCGGGATGATAGATATTGACGGGGTGGTCGGCGGGCTGAGTGAGCTGATGGAGGATGCGCACACGGCGACGCGACTGGGCTGCGGCTGAGAATACGGCCAAGCGAAATTGCTCGCGACTTACGGCCTGAGAGCATGAGAACGTAAACAAGATGCCGCCGGGGGCAATCTTCTCGAAAGCTTTGGCATTGAGACGTTGGTAGCCACGCAGCGCATTGTGGAGCGCAGAACGATGTTTGGCAAAAGCCGGCGGGTCGAGGACAATGAGGTCAAATTCGTCTTGGCCCATCTGGTCGAGATATTTGAAAGCGTCTTCGGCATAAGCCTCATGGCGACTGTCGTCGGGGAAGTTGAGGTTGGCGTTGGCCTGAGTAAGCGCTATCGCTTTAGCCGACGAGTCGACCGACACCACGCGCTTTGCTCCGCCACGCATAGCGTAGACCGAGAAGCCGCCCGTGTAGCAAAACATATTCAGCACACGGCGACCGTGGCTATAGTGTTCCAACAACGAGCGGTTGTCGCGTTGGTCAATAAAGAAGCCGGTTTTTTGGCCCTTGAGCCAATCGATATGAAATTTCAAACCGTTCTCGGTAGCGATATTGGTTTGGAAATCGCCGATGATATATTCGTTTTGAGGGTCGAGACGAGCCTTGTAGGGGAGCGTAGTCTCCGACTTATAGTAGACGTTGGCGATATCTATGCCCTCAAGCTCGGTCAGCGCCAGCGCAATGGTGTTGCGCACAAAGTGCATACCGGGGCTGTGGGCTTGCAATACGGCCGTCGAGCCATAGATGTCGACAACCAATCCGGGGAGGAAATCCCCCTCGCCATGTACCAAGCGATAGGCGTCGTTGTCGGCGCGGGCAAGCTGCAACGCTTGGCGCAGAGCCAAAGCTTGACGCAAACGTCCTGCGAAAAACTCCTTATCGATAACGGTGTCGGCAAAGTCGAGGATACGCACGGCGATGCTACCTATTTGGTAGTGGCCTACACCGATAAGGCGGCCGTCAGCAGCACTGACGCGCACCACCTCACCCTCCTCAATGCCTTCTGCCATCGTAGCGATAGCGCCTGAGAACACCCAAGGGTGGAAACGATCGAGCGACTCCTCTTTGTCTCGGCGCAGCACTATGGTTTTAGGTTGATTGTGCATGTTGGTAGGATTTATATGTATAGAGACTTATTTAAAGAATATTTTGTAGATATCGTTGCCATTGGCAAAAATCAGCAGCGCCAGCAGCAGGAACATGCCTACCCACTGAGCGTACTCGAGCACCTTGTCGGAGGGCTTGCGACGTGTGATTATCTCCCAAAGCACGAAGATTACGTGACCGCCATCCAATGCCGGTATGGGGAGGATATTCAAGAAAGCCAACATTATCGACAAGAAGGCCGTCAAGCTCCAGAATGTGTACCAATTCCATTGGTCGGGGAATAGGTCGCCGATAGCGGCAAATCCGCCTACCGACTTGGCTCCCTCTTTGGTGAACAGATATTTCAGCGAGCTGACATACGACACCAAGCGGTCGACGCCCATCGATATGCCTTTCGGCACAGCTTCAAAGATATCATACTCGATATGGGTCACTTCAAACAACTGGTCGGGAGCCATCGGCTCGAAGCCGAGCTTACCCCCTTCAGGAGTGACTTTCAAGGTCAGCAATTGGCCGTCGCGTTCAATCTCGATATCAACCTCTTTGTCGGAGTTGGCCTCGAGCACGGGAGCCAAGTTGTCGAATGCGTCGATAGCTTCTCCGGCTACGCCGACGATATGGTCGCCCGGTTGCAGATTGGCCTTCTTGGCGGGCGAACCGGCTACAATCTTATTGATATAAACCGGGAAGCGCACCGGCATCGTCTTGTTGTAGAAGCCTTCGGAGAGCTTCACGGGGAAGTTTTCGGGGTTGTTGATATAGACGGTGTCGTTGCCACGGAGCACGCCGACACGTTTGGCCGAAGCGATAGACATAACGTCGGAGACATCCACGCCGGTGACATCTTTGCCGTCGGCCGTAAGGATTTTGTCGCCGTCTTGATAGCCGGCAGCCTTAGCTTCGTCGGTGAAACACATGCCAAATGTTGCATTTCCGTTGGTCAGCGACGAATCGCCCCACGTAGCTGCTATACCGACATATATCACGATAGCCAAAATAAAGTTGAAGAGCACACCGCCGACCATCACCAACAGGCGTTGCCATGCGGGGCGGGCACGAAATTCATCGGGTTTTGCCGGCAGAGCCATCTGCTCTTTGTCCATCGACTCGTCGATCATACCGGCAATTTTGCAGTAGCCACCTAAGGGCACCCAGCCGATACCATACTCGGTGTCGCGCCATGAAGCTTTGCGTGTGCCGTCGGCTTTGAATTTTGCTTTCTCCTTTGGCTTCCATTTAAACAACGAAAACCACGGATTGAAAAAGAGATAAAACTTCTCGACTCTGATGCCGAAAACTCGCGCAAAGAAATAGTGGCCAAATTCGTGCACAATTACCAACAATGCGAGGGCGGCAACCAGCTGGAGAGCTTTGATGAGAATTGATTCCATATACAAGAGTGTAGTGTGTGATTTATTTTATAAGAGAGGCGACATAGCCACGCGTTTCATCGTTGGTGGCGATATAGTCGGCATAGCTTGGCGAAGGTATAAATGAGATATGATTGAGAGCTTGAGTTATCAGGCGATAGATATCTGTGAAACGTATCTTGCCATGGAGGAAAGCGGCCACAGCCACCTCGTTGGCGGCATTGATAATGCAGGCGGCATTTCCACCGCGATTTAGCGCATAGTGGCCAAGCTCTATAGCCGGGAAACGTTTGGCGTCGGGGCGCTCAAACGTCAATTTCGAGCAGAGGTCGAGCGTCAACGGAGAGTCGGATGTAGGCAAGCGGTGAGCTTCACCCAAAGCGTAGCGTATAGGCAAACGCATATCGGGCACACCAAGCTGCGCTTTTATCGAGCCGTCGACAAACTCTACCATCGAGTGGACGATAGATTGGGGATGCACTACCGGAGTGATTTTCTCGGCCGGAACGTCGAAGAGCCAACGTGCCTCGATAATTTCAAATGCTTTGTTGATCATCGTTGCCGAGTCGATAGTGATTTTTGCGCCCATCGACCAGTTGGGATGATGAAGCGCATCGGCAGCGGTCACGCGCTCCATAGCCTCAGCGTCCATTGTGCGGAACGGGCCTCCCGAAGCGGTAATGATAAGGCGACGCACATCTTCGTGGCGCTCGCCTACCAAGCATTGATAGATTGCCGAATGCTCAGAGTCGACCGGCAAGATGCGTGTAGCGTTGCGACGAGCCGCTTCGCTCACAAGGTCGCCGGCTACGACGAGCGTCTCTTTGTTGGCCAGCGCAATCTCCTTGCCATAAGCGATAGCTTGGAGCGTAGGCGCCAAACCGCTATAGCCGACGGTGGCCGTCACCACGGTGTCGAAACAATCGCGCGTCATAGCGTCGGCGATAGCTGCGTCGCCGGCTGCCGTCTCTATGCCAAGGGGCGACAACGCGTCGCGAAGCTTCCAAAGCTTGGTTTCGTCGGCGATGATGGCCAATGTGGGACGCCATTTTATAGCTTGGCGTATAAGCGTGTCGACTTTGGTGCCGGCTATCAGCACAGCAACACTAAAGCGGTCGGGATAGTGCTCGATAACGTCGAGCGTTTGTGTGCCAATCGAACCGGTCGAACCGAGGATGGCTATGCGTTTAGGTGAGTTCACAGTATATTTTTGTCGAGTTGCAATGTAATTTGCAAAAATACTAAATTCTCGCCAATACGCAGCCAACACTCCCCCACTTTTTTAGGAACTTGTTTTCCGACAAGCTCTAAGCGTCGGGATAAGGGTCGTAGATGCGCGTCTTGCGCCAACTTTCAAACGGGCAAATACCGAGCAAAATCATATATTGCTTGATGAAGCTACATAGCTTGAGCACGGCATATCGAGGCCACCCAAGCAGCGTTGGCCTGACGGTGTCGGGGCGATAATATCGCTTTATGCCCCAAAGCCCTTCGGTTTTGGGCTCCATAGCTATATAATGCTTTATCATAGCGCGTTTGCATCGCGGAGCCGGCGGATAAAAGCATTTATCCCATGGCTTTATCGGCCCGGTGAAGTGCACTATAGTCGGATTGCGTCTGACAAAATCTTGATATGGTTTATCCTGCTCAGGGCAATGATAGCGGTAGTGGCTGCTCATCGTAGCGTTATACACCGCCGGCAGTGGCTTTATTTTGTCGTAGAGCAGATGATTGATGGCGTCTTGGTCGAAATAGAAATATTTTTCGGGGTGGTCGGCTATCGCTGCGATGATTTTCGTGTCGAGGCCGAGGGCGCGCCATAGATCGAGGTCGACCAGCAACACTCCCGAATTGATATATGGATACTCCGGAGGATTGCCAAATTTAGCCTGAGTAACATCGGCAAACTCTTCCACACCGCCGACGACGCAGCCCTCTAAATCGGTGAGCCACAACGGCAACAGCGAGCGACGTGTCATCGTGTCGATATCGAGATAAATCACACGATGCAAATCGGGAAGCAACCGCCCCATCATCAGACGAAATGTAGCCGCTATCGGCCATGGCTTACCATTGAGATATGGTATGTCGAAGTTGCCAATCATCTCGGCGGTGATGGTGTGGACTACAATCTTGCGATTGAAATGCTTGCCGAGAACGTTTATCTTCTCGGTCGATGCCTCAGAGAAGCCGTCAGTGATGATATGCACCTCAAGGTCTTCATAGCGGTTGCTATCGAAAATCGTTTTCAGCGACATGTGCATCATCGCTACGCCACGCTCATCTGAGCACATCAGTATGTTTATCTTCTTATCAGTCATTTACTTTTTCTCTTGTATTATCAGGCATTGGGATATGGGTCTACAAAATGGTATTTATGCCAGCTCGGAGCGAGGTATATGCCATGGCGCACCAACCGACGCTTCACTTCGCTCAAACAGCGGAGTATGGCATAGCGCAATGTCATCTTTCCCTTCGCTTCGTAATAGCAATTTGATTTCCAAAGACCATCGGTTTTAGGCGCCATAGCTATATAGCGCTTCACCAAATCGCGTTTGAAATGGCCGGGCGCATATCCGCCTTTATTCCACGGCTTCCACTGTCCGGTGAAATGTACCACCACCGGATATCTTTGTAGATAGTCGAGTTCTTCGGGTTCGGCCGCGCCACTTTGGTAGCGATAATGCAAGAGCATCATCATATTATACACCGCCGGCAGTAGTTTTATTTTGTCGTAGAGCAGATGATTGATAGCGTCTTGGTCGAAATAGAGATATTGCTCGGGATGGTCGGCAATCGCTGCGATGAGTTTCGTATCGAGGTCGAGAGCACGCCATAGGTCGAGGTCGACCAACAACACTCCCGAGTTGATATATGGATACTCCGAGGGATTACCCAAACGCTCTTGAGTATTTTCGGGAACATCCCTCACTCCGCCAACGACGCAGCCCTCCAAATCGGTCAGCCACAACGGCAACAACGAGCGGCGCGTCATCGTGTCGATGTCGAGATAAATCACGCGATGCAAATCGGGAAGCAGCCGTCCCATTATCAGGCGAAATGTAGCCGCTATCGGCCACTCTTTCCCTTCGAGATAGGGCATGTCGAAACGGCGCAAATCGTCGCCGGTGATGGTGTGCACGACAATCTTACGGTTGAAATGCTTGCCGAGAACGTTTAACTTCTCGGTCGACGCCTCAGATAAGCCGTCGGTGATGATATGCACCTCGAGATTTTCATAGCGGTTGCTGTCGAAAATCGATTTCAGCGACATGTGCATCATCGCCACGCCGCGCTCATCAGAGCACATCAATATGTTTATCGGGGTTTTAGACAAGTCTTGTTGCATTTTGTGATGATGATGAATGAATGTATAGTATGATATTGTATGTTAGAAGTCGATATATTTCATCGGGTTGAGGGCCACGCCATCGTGAATCAGCTCAAAGCCGAAGCTCTTGTCCTCGGTCGAACCGCTACGGCCGATGGCGCCTAAGCGGGCACCCATACCGGCATAAGAGCCTCTATCGCGATAGAGCTGCGTCAATCCGCGGTAGATACTGATATAGCCGTCGGCATGTTGCATCACCAGCGAGTAGGTCTTATTGTCGTTGGTGTAGATGTCAATCACTCGGCCCGCAGCCACTGCGTAGACCGTCACCTTGCCGGCCTCGAGCGTAAACTCGGGGCGCGTAGCCGCCCGTCCGGCTTTTACCACGGCATTCTTTACCGGCACGGCAAATTTTGCTCCGGAGGCGACGTCGACGCTGTCGGTTTGGGCCGACTGCTCGCGTCCGAGATACTCCGAGACAAAAGCTGCCTCGAGCGATGTAGGCCGCAGCAGCGAATCGCGTTCGTCGGCCGGCACGGCCTCATGGGCCAACCCGCTTAGCAGCGAGTCGCTACTCAGCTTGCCGTCGAGGATATTGGTGATATTGTTGATATAGGCATCGTTGAGACGCGCCACATTGAGCAGCGAGTCCAACCGCGACGACGCTTCGAGATATTCTTGTCGCTCTGCCGGGCGCAGATAGCCGGGCAGAAAGTTTTTGAGCGGCGTAAAAGCCATCAACATGGCACCGATACAAACCACACAAAAGGCCACCACGATAATCATCACCAGCAAGCGACGACCGCTCATCTTCAACGACCAATCGCAATTGAGCGTATTCTCGTTGTAGAACGCAAGACGATAATGCTTGGGCGTCTTAAAACGCACAGGCTTAGCCGGCCGGTGGGCAGTTTGCTGAGTCGGAGTGTCGTCGGTGGTCATATCAAGAAATGCAATGATTAGGTTGCCAACAGCGAAGTTACAAATTATTTTGTAAACCCCGCCAAAAATATCACGTTTTATTGCTACCATGCCCACAAAAAGCGCTAACTTTGCGTCAACACATTGCAGATTCATCAGTATCCAAGCGTAGAAAGCTCGGCAGCCTCGAAACCGACATTGACGCAACGTGCGAAATTGGCCATTGCAAAGGCCATGATGGCAATCGGCATCTACGACTGCCTCATCAATCCCTCGTTCAGATATAAATTGCGCGACCCCTATCCCGACTAATATATTATCAAATTTGTAGGATGGAGCCTTAAATACTATCTTTGCGGTGTGACAACCATCACATCTCTATTCACAAGATGCTAAAACGACTACTCCATAGCTGCAAGATAGTGCGCGACGGCAAATGCCGCCTCGCAGCGTTTTGGCTACTTACATCATTGGCCTACGCAGCCGTGTTTTTGACAATCGAATTTGCCGACAACCCAGCCGGCTCCTTTGCCGGATTCATGGCCTTGGCGCTGCAATGGGCACTACTGGCAGCTTGCTCGTCCGGCATTATCGGTCTGCTTGTCGTCAATCGCTATGTGATGGCGGCGACGTTCACTCCGCTGCTTATCGTGTCGGCTACGCTGGCCTACTACCGACTGTCGATGGGCATCACGCTGACCCCTACTATCATCGAACTCAGTCTCGAAAACAATCTGTCGACGGCCATGACCGTTGTCTCGCCTACGCTGATTGTCACCATATTGGCAGCTGCCGCCGTCGGTGTTGGTGCCACCTATCTGCGCTTCAAAAAAGTGGCCGATAGCCGCCGTTCAGCCATCGCCATCGTTGTCGTAGGTTTGGCCTTGATGTCGCTGCAACTGATACCACGACTGAAAGAACCAATCGCGGCACGTCTGCCCTACTCGCTTTATCACGCCGTCAAAGGCTATCAGACGATGCACCGCACGGCGCTCGAACATCGCGACACATACGACAACGCCATGTTTACAACCTCGGCCGACAGCCTTACCGTGATTGTCGTCATAGGCGAATCGCTCCGCCCCGACCATTTGCAAATCAACGGTTACAACCGCCCTACTACACCGTCGCTGATGAGCCATAGAGCCAACGTCATCTCGCGTCCCAACGTCGTGAGCGACTATACCCACACCTACGCCTCCATCCCACATATACTTACCGAGAAGGTCGACGGCAACCCCGACGCCGCCTTCGACCGTCAATCGTTTCTCACCCCGCTGCGCAAAGCCGGATTCCACACCGCTTGGATTTCAAACCAAGACGAAATGCAATCCTACTCCTACTTCATGCACGAGGCCGATACTCTTATTCACAACGAGCCGGGCAAAAACGTATATGTATTCTCGCAAAATCTCGACGGCTCAATGTTGCCCCACATCCGCCGCATAGCCCGTCAATCTGCCCGGGCCAACCAATGTATGGTGATACACTGCATCGGCTCTCACTGGGTTTACACATCTCACTACCCGACCGACCGGGCAAAATTCAGCCCCGGTGTCACCTCGCGCGAAGTCTCGGCCAACACACCCGAGCAAATCGTCAACTCCTACGACAACACCGTCGTCTACACCGATTGGTTTATCAATCAGCTGATTAATCTCTACGAAAAGCGAAATTGCATTATCATCTATCAGTCAGACCACGGCGAAGCACTCGGCGACAACGGCCAATATCTCCACGGTTTTGACAACCCCGGAGTAAAGAAAGCGGCAAGTTTTATTTGGTATTCCGACACCTATCGCGATAAAAACCGAGCATTTATCGACTCGCTTAGAGCCAATGCCTCAAAACGCATCGACACGACTCAGACATTCTCGCTGGTCATGGAAAGCGCGTCGGTAAGTAGCGTCAAAGAGTGATTTTGCGTGCATAGTGCCACCCCTGCAACAACCCTTTAAGGGCTCGCAGCAACGACACTTGGCCACGGCGTGCAAGGCGATAGGCTTTGAGCACAACCCTTGGCAACGACGACAGCCCATAGCTCAACCGCAACACGGCGCCCATGCCATGCAACACATTTATGTTGGTGATGCGACGCGTGCCGGTCGACAATCCATAGTGGGTAGCAATCTGTATGGGGTAAAAACGGCACACCATGCCGCGACGTCTCGCCGTCAGCAAAAATATCTCATCTTCACCCGAAGCGATATATGGGGCACCCGGACCAAACAACGTATTAAACCTTAGTTGGCCGGCCGGCGAATTGCGTCTGACAGCTATCTCTATCGTCCCTACCCAATAGTTTTTGGGCATCTTGCGCAAATCGGTCACCACCGACGGATAGCGCTTCAAACCCGCATTATTATATTTAAATGTGGCAAGCTCCACATCAGGATCGTTTTCAAACACACGTTGCACGGCTCGAAGTTCCTTTGCCGTATAGGCCAAATCATCATCACTGTTGAGCACGATATCTGCGTCGCAATGATCCAACGCATTATTGCGATTGGCCGAAACGCCAACCACGTCGGTGCGATATACTACTACATCATCTCTTCGCTGCAGCTCGTCAGGTATCGGCGCATTTTCCGACGCCTGCCAAGAAACTACGTAACGCACACCGGCCACTACCGGCAAATCCATCGCAGCTACGCGAAGTATGCCGTCGGGCTTCCATGTTGCAAGGGCTAAATCTAAGGTTAACATTCTAATATCGGCAAAACGTGATGGTTAATTTTGCAAATCTATAAAAATAAAACACAAATTGCAAGCAATCGCCCCACCATCGGTGGGTTGCATCATCATTGTAGGGGCGAAATTCATTTCGCCCGCCACCATCAAACGCCTCACCCTCAAAGGTATGCGCTATGTTTGTAGGGGCGAAATTCATTTCGCCCGCTCCCATCAACCGCCTGAATGATTGCCGGTTGCGTCGCTTACGCGCCGCCCGGGCGCGATGAATCACGCCCCTACATCGTTGCTGCCCCTCACCCTCAAAACCACTCGACAAAAGTGACAATTTGTCGCCCTTTCCCCTGCTGCCCGCACTACCTTTGCGAGCAAATGAAAAAACTCATCCATCAACTCCGCCGCGATTGCAACCCCGTTGCTGTCGACCACAGCCGATTCTTCCGGCAGTGGCTCGGCCAACCCATCAATCCCTACCAAAAAGACATCATCTCGATGCTCGAGCGCATACGCGAGCACGGAGCCATCCGTTGTCACATCGTCGACCCACCCGGCCACAACTCCGAGATGC
>CAZBBL010000052.1:0-12262 GCA_964490275.1 uncultured Barnesiella sp. | reverse complement strand
ACTCGTCGATGTTGCCCGAGTAGCCGTCGTTGGCGGTGTCTGATGAGGGGGAGCCGAGTTTGAGAGTTTTAGCGCCGGAGACTTGGTCGAGGTCAACGTCCCAGCTTTCGGTGGTGAGGGTGCCCTCTTCGTTGATGATATAGGCGCTGAGTTTTTTGTCGGAGCGGCTGTAGGTAAGGGCGATGTTTGACCATCGGCCCGAAGCAATCTCGCCGACCTCTTTGCTTAAATTTTTGCTGATGACGTTTAGTCGCGATGCACTGTCGGAGGTTTGCAGCGCCAGCTTGGTGTCGGCGAATTGTAGCAGATACCGAGTGCCTTGGCTCAGCAACGAGTCGGGACGAATGTAGAATTGCATTGTGAAATCGTTGTTGAGCAGCAGGGCTGCGTCGTCGTCAGAGGCTTCATAGCTGATGCCGGTGTTTTCGCCGGCCGCAAGCCCGATGGAGTAGAACATATTGCCCGAGGTGACATCGTCGTCGTTGGGGCGCAGCGACACCTTCACGTCGGGAACCGATGTGCCAGAGTCGTAGTAGATGCGGCCCGAAACTACGCCCGACGCCATGCAGAAGCCGTCGGTAATCTGTCGGCTCATGCCATATTTATTGCCGTTGACCTCGGTCCATACGCTCAAACGATATTCGTAGTATGAGCCGGGGGATGCCGTCTGGTCGTCGTAGCTATATTCGGTGGCGGTGCTCGTCATGGTGTAAATCTTTGTCCAAGCACTCTCATTTTCGTTGCCGAGCGGACGGCGTTCGATATTTATATGGTATTCGGTTGTACCTACTTTCTCTATCTCGCACGAGATTTTCACCGTGCCGGTGTATTGTCCGTGCGAAGCGTTAAACGACAGTATGTCGAAGCCTTGGGCCAGTATGCCATAGAATGTGTCGCTATATACGCGTTCGTCATTGATGATGCAGCTCAGACGGTAGGCATATTGGACGTAGGCATGAACGCCGTCGTCGTAGTATTCGCCTTCAGTGACGTCGGGCTTTTCAATCAATGTGCTCGTAACCTTTGTCCAAGTTTTTTCGTCGGTTGAGCGCTCCAAGGTGACGGTATATGGATTTGTAGCGGTAGCGTCGTCAAACGATACAATGTTCCAGAAGATGTGTACTTGTGTTTTCTCGTCATCGGCTTTGATGTTTGAGAACGGAGTAATCTGCACCTCTGCCGATTCATACAGGTTGTCGGCATCGCTCGGGGAGCTAACAGTCCAACTATCAGGCACAAACACTACGGTATATACATAAGTTTTGCCAAAGCTTTTGGAGTTGGAGGAAGATTCGTTGTCGGTGTATTCGCGTGCGGAATAGTCGAGCGTGGCGAGCAATATGCGAGTGGAAGCATCGTCTTTTTCTTCGCGGAATATCTGCCATTTACCTTTTTCGCTTACTTGGCCGTCGTATTTATTCGACGCCCAAGTGAGTTTCACCTTCTTGGCAGCCAAGTCGGTAAGCTCCAAACTTGTGATTGTAGGGTAGGGGTAGCCGGGGAGAGTGATGGTAGTAGCGCCGGTATATTCTCTGTGGCTCCAGTTGAGGCCGTCAAGCGCAATGCCGCTATATCCGACATCTTGTGTATCTGCTTTTGTGAAATTAAGCTTCTCATAAAAAGATACTGACTTGCGGTTGTCGGCCAAGTCGCCTTCGGTGGCGATGTTAGTGCCGGTAGTATTGTTAAGAGCTATTACGAAAAGGTTGTTGTCAGACATTTTCATGCCGCGATTGTCTTTATCGTAATAGTCTTCCCAGTTTTCTTCGTCTTTGAGCAGACGCACTTCGGGAGACCATTCGCGTGTGTCTGTAACGTCAGGCATATTGATTGCCCATTTTACACCTTTGTTGACGCGGGTATAACTGTTGCCTTCGGCAAACCAATAGCGGTCGAAATCGTCGGTTGTCGTAAGGTCGAAAGCCAACTCTTCAACGCTGCTTGACGAGTTTTTGTATTTTGTACCCGTAACGCGAAAATAGTTGTAGGTATCGTACTTCGATTGCCATTCGATGTATCCCAGGTGAACCGTTATGTAGGCATAGATTGTGGTGTCTTCGAGCTTCGGGCCCCAGGCGACCGACACATAGTCGCTTTTGAACGTCGTTTCATATTTTTTGCCGTCATACTCTTCGAGAAGCTCTTTGGCTTTGGCATATATCGACACTGCTTCAGAGCTCGACGTGCCGGTGCCGGTAGGCATACCCAGCTCGCCCATTGAGCAAACAAGCTTGGAGTTGAACACAATGAAGGAGTATTTCGACCAATATGTGATGTTTTGGCCCAAGCTACTGTCGTTGGCTTTGTAGCCCTCAATCAAGGGTATCTTGAAGGTGACGTAGGAGTTGTCTTTGGAAATTTCGAGGTTTTCCGTGGTGATAAGGTCGTCGGCTGAAGCCTTAGGAGGGGCGACAGCGCTTAAAATCAGCAGCGCAAATAGCCATAGGCCGTGGAGGCTCAGATTGCCTGATTTGCGGTTAAGAGGGTGTCTCATTGGTGATTATGGTGTTATTTTGTGATATATTTCTTCCCGTTTTTGATGTAGAGTTGGCCGGCGGCGGGGGTGTAGATGCGTCGGCCTTGCAGGTCGTAGAGAGCGTTGTCGGTAGTGTTGTCGGCAGATGTGTCGACCGCGATTGTGTCGACCGACGACAGCGCCGATTGCGTGAGCCAAAAGGGTTTGGCAAAGCCGCCTACGATGTCGTTGGTGATGAATTGGCAAGTCTCTTCGGCGTCGACGATTGTTGGGTTGGTGAAGTCGCCGTAGATTATTTTGAAATGGAATGTTTCGCCTTCGGTGCCCATGATAGTGAGAGTGCAGACGTTTTTGTCTGAGAGTCGGCTTCGTCCGGTGGCACGTAGCGTGTCGTCGGCATCGTAGACCGCCACTTCATAGTTGTAGAGGCGTTCGCCTGTCGTCGAGTCGAGCGTGCAGACGAAATAGCTCATATTGTTTGGGTATTTGTGTGTCGGAGAAAAGTCGGGGAAATAAGTCGGACGATTGTAAATCTCGTCGTAGAATTGTGTAGTGTCGTCGTCGGCACGCATGGCTGAGGGCAGCAGCGTGGCCAACAATAGCGAGGCAAATGCGATAAATAGTCTCATTGTCATAGGGTTAGGCAAAAATATAGGCTCTGTGAAAACCTACAAAATCCCCACTCCTAAAGCAGTATTAGAAGCAGAGTTTTCGTTGCGGGTTTAAATATAAAGTCAGCGATACAGGGCGTGATGAATCATGTGATGAGTCGGGCGATGTATCGTCATAGCAAAGTAACGAATAATTTTTTTGATGTGCAACGATTAACCTATCAGATATTCATGCATTTTAGATGCCGGCGCCGATGCCAAAAAGGGCATAGTCGTAAATCACCGGGTCGTCGGGGCGATATTGGGCCAATCGCGATGTTAATTGCACTACAGCCTTGCGGTCGTTGGAGCGACGCTCCAGCAGGCCGAGTTGGCGTGCCACGTTGGCTACGTGCACGTCGAGCGGTATGAAAAGTTGAGCCGGGGTGATGACATCCCAGATGCCGAGGTCGACGATGCCGTCGCGTCTGACGAGCCATCTCAGCGCCATGTTGACGCGCTTGAGGGCTGTGGTGTCGAGGTTCAGAGGCAGACAGCGCGAGTCGCCTTTGCCGTTGTTGGCTTGGGCGATGCAGTCGTTGATGCCTTCGACGAGGCGCCACGACGGTTGCTCATAGTCGGCGATATGGAGCGCACGGGCAAACTCTTGAAGGGTGCCGTAGCGTGCGTAGATAGGGTAGAGGCCACGCAGATACCGGCGAAGATTCTCGACAAAAAATGTGCGGTGGATATTGCCGTCGGGCAGCTGTTCGTAGGCTTGGTCCATGACGAAATCGTAGGGGCGATTGTCCATCATGGCGAGCATTTTGTCGGCGTTGCGGCATATCATTTTGCGGTTGCCCCACGCTATGGTCGACACCAATAGCGAGGCTATTTCGATATCGGCCGGCCGCTCGTAGCGACGAGCAAACTGCACCGGGTCGTCGGCAATAAATGCGGGCGAATTGATGCGAGCGGCTTCGCTATCGAGCAGCTGACGGAGATCGTTGTCGGAGATATCTTCTTTAATTGTCATTTAGAATGGGAAGGTGATGCCAAAGTTGACGTTGGCGTTGGTCTTGAGGGGGACGCCCTGTTTGGCGAGCTTCAGCGGGGTGCAGTCGCTGGCAATATAGAGGTTGAAGCCGGGGGCTTTGATATTGAAAATCCAGCCAAAGCTTGTGCCGAAGGTGCCGTAGCCGACGTTTACGCCACCCGAGAGCCAGTTGACGGGCTGTATGTCGGCCGACAGGCGGAAGTTGGTCCAAGAATATGCGCCTTGCACTCTGGTAGTGTTGAGCAAGCCGAAGTTGAGGCGGCGATATGTAGGCAGGTTGAATCGTGCACCGATGTTGACGGTGGTGCCGAGCATGGTAGTGCGTGAGCCTTGGTCGCCGGCGTCGGAGAGCTGATAGAGCATCGACAGGTCGTCTTTGAATTTGTCGAACGAGGTGTCGTCGTCGACGTTAAACGAATATTGGTCGGTGACAACGGTTTGACGGCCGTCGGTGGTGGCAAGCATATTGTTTTTCCAATTGATGAAGCCGAGGTCGACGACAGCGGCCGACAGCTCCCAGTCGGGGGTGGGGTTGAAGGCTACGCCCAAGTCGACGGCACCGCCAAAACCTCCGATGCCAAAGTTGTCGCAGTCCATGCCGCTGACATAGTTGCGACGAGTGTTTTCGTTGTAGTCGGTTTTGTAGGTGAGGTTTTTGATTGACGTGTTGAGTTGAGCGTCGACAGAGGCCGACCATGTGTCTTGGCCGAGCGTCAGTGTGGCGTTGTTGAATTTGGCGTCGACGTTGCCCAAGCCAACCAACAGCTTGAGAGTGGCACCGACGCGCCATTTGTCGTTGATTTTGTGAGAGTGGTTCAGCGCGATTTCGCCCCAAGCTTGTGCGGTAGCGCCAAGTTGGCCAATGTCGTAGGTCTGGTTTGAAGCGCCCTCTTTGGCCAGGCGGAAGAGGTCTTTGGGGAGGTAGGCGCTGACCTCGGCACGTGCGCCGACGGTGATGGTGTTAAATCCGCCCCACGATTTCCAACCTACGGCTATGAGGGTCTCGTTGAGGCTCAGGCCGATGCGGTTTTTCTCTTTGAGATTGCCGAGAAACGAAGCGGCGTCGACCTCGGGATTGAGAAATGTGGTAGTTTTGCCGTTGATGTTGTAGAGGACGTTGTCGAGCGCGAGGTTGCCTTGTGTGGCCACGTTGAGGTTGCCAAGTGCAGGCATGGCTACGAAGCAGTGCTCATTGTTGCCCAAAGCAGGGTTGGCGCGATAACGAAACTGGTAGTTGTCGTCGAAATAGCCCGATTGGAGAGTCTGGGCCGAAATGGCCGGAGCAGCCAACATTGAAGCTGCCAGGCATTTCATTGCTATATTTTTATAAAATTTGCTCATGGTATGGATTAAAGCTCGTCGGTGTATGTGCCTGAGACAGTCACTTTGATGTTGGTTAATTTGATGGGCGTTGACGGAGTCAGCGTTTGGTTGGGGGTCTCTACGGTGGCGTCAGCTTCGAAATAGAGTCCGTCGAGGTGGACGATAGTGCCGTTGGTCGATGTGACAACCGACGTTGTAGAGTTGGCCGGAACGTTGATGCTTTCGAGAGCTACATAGTTGCCGGTAGCCGGGTCGATGCATCGCTGGCCGTCGAGGCCGATGGGGTAGGCTTTCAGCAAGATGTCGAACGGCATATCGTTGGTGACATCCATAGCGAGCTTCAATTTGGTTATTTGCAGTTTGTCGACAGTGTCGTCAGACCATCCGTCTTTTGTCTCTGAGTAGACGATGACGGAGTTGACGTTGAGGTCGAGCGGGCAGTAGATTGTGTAGGAGCCGTTGACGGCGCTGAGTTGCGAGCCGAGGCGGAAGTTGTCGACGTGGCCTTCGACAACGCGAGCATCGGTGATGTCGACGTCTATGGCGTCGGGCAGGCCGTCGCCGCTGAGCACGTCTGACAGGCCGCTGCAACCCACGTATGTAGCACCGTCAAACCCTTGATAGTATTGGTCGGGGCGTGAGGGTGAGATGCAGAAGGTGTAGGGCCCGTCAACGCCGGCTTTGTGCCCTACCTCGATTTGTTGGCCCGGGTCGAGGGTGACTGAGTTACCGTCGACGCCGTTGCGCACGGGTGTCAGCTCCAGTCCGGCAGCCATGTCGAGGGCATAGTCGGCCACGGGATTGTTGATTGACAGATAGAGTTGAGGGTTGGCCAGATGCACGTCTGTGCCCGATTGTTTAAATACGTCGGGGAGATTTTCGATGTCGACGCTTGGGATGGAGAAATTGGAGAATGTGTATTTGAGGTTGCCTGAAAATTCGTTTACTACGATGTTGCTCATGGTGGGCGTTGTTACCATCCAAACCGATTCGGGAGCAGTCGCTGTGGCCGATGTGGTAGCGGTGACGGTGCCGGAGTAGGGGCCGATTTCGCCGTGGATTGATACCGAGCCGCCGGCTTCGCCTTGTCCGGCTACAAACTTAAACTCGTCGGCCGACATCTCGCTCGGCGTAATCTCGGTGACGCGGATGTCGACGGTGTGGCTCTTGTGGGAAGAGTTGAGAGTGAAGTCGCCGATGTTGATGATGCCGTCGACGTTTTTATAGTCGGGGGTGGTCAAACCTTTGGGGAGCTTCATCTCTACATCTTTGAAATTGATGGTTGAGAATAGATTGTCTTTGTCTTCAATCGACACCGACAGACTCAATGTCCAATCGACAGCGAGTTTCGAGATGCTGCGGATGTTGTTGTCGACATCGCTCTTGTCGTAGCTGAATGTCGACATCGACGGCTCGATGTTGTAGTGGACGTCGACGCTATTGCCCGTGGCGTTAGCTTTCGTCGGGTCGAAGCTGAAAATCTCCGTGCGGCTGACGCTGATTGGTTCGCCGTGGATGGTTTCGACATCGATTTTCAGCGGGTCGGAACTGAGTGAGCCACTCTCAACCACGGCATACTTGCCGTCGACCTCCTTGATGGAGCTGTTGTCGTCGAGGTCGAGAATGTTTTCCAATAAAATTTCGTCGAGATTGATTGGGAGCGTCAGGTCGACAACCTGAAACTGTGCAGTCGTGTCGATGTCAGACAAATCGTAGTTGTCGTCGACGCAACCTGTCAGTGTCAATAATGCCACTGCCGTCAATGCTCCGTAAGCAGGGTTGATGCTTTTCATGGTGACGTTAGTTAATTAATGTGAGCAACAATGTTTTTACTGTTAGAAGAGTATATGGATGATAATGTGATATTACATCTATGGTAATATGATATTATGTGATGGTAATATGATGGCATAGATTGGCCGTCGGTGTCGTAGCCTTTTGGCTCGTTTTGATTGCAAATATATAAGTTTTTTGTAACTTTGTAGATTAACAGCCCTAAAAATTCCTTTCACTAACTAAATTATTTTAATATGTCAGCCGAATTAGTCGCCAATATTGTTGGCTATGCTGCCGGTATCTGCATGATTTTCGGATACTTACCGCAAGCTATCCATACTATTCGCACTCGCGAAACCGACGCTATCGCCCTGCCTACTTTTTTGCTTATGGGGCTTGGCGGCATCTTCTTTATCGTACAAGGTTTCATCCTCGGCAATTATCCGCTGGTGATTACCAATGTCTTGACTACCGTATGCTCAGCTATCGTGTTTGGTATCAAGATGTACAACGACTACTTCTCAGGTAAGAAAAAGAAAAAATGAAAAAGGCTCCACTGCCTCCATGCAATTGCCCCGGCGTATTCGAAGCCGGCTGTGACGAAGCCGGTCGCGGCTGCCTGGCCGGCCCGGTGTATGCCGCGGCTGTCATTCTCCCCGACGACTTCTCTCATCCCTGGCTCGACGACTCAAAAAAACTCACCGAGCGCCGTCGCTACGAGCTAAAACCAATAATCGAGCAAGCTGCCATAGCTTGGGGTGTAGGTATAGTCACCGCCGAAGAAATCGACCATATCAATATCCTCAACGCCTCTATCTTGGCTATGCACCGCGCTTTAGACGCGCTAAAGGTGCGCCCCGGTGCCATTATCGTCGACGGCAATCGCTTTAAGCCCTATGGCGACACCCCCTGGCAAACCTTCGTCAAAGGCGACGGCCGCTTTGCCAACATCGCCGCGGCTTCGGTGCTCGCCAAAACCAACCGCGATATGGCTATGATGGAGCTCCACAATCAATATCCCGTCTACGATTGGGCCACCAACAAGGGCTATCCCACAGCCGCCCACCGCGCTGCCATTGCCCAATACGGCCCCTCGCCATACCATCGCATGTCGTTTCGTCTGCTCGACAACCAATTAACACTCGACCTCTAAACTATAATGACCATCATCTATCGCATTTGCCTCGTCGCCGTTTTGCTCGCCCCGTTATGCAGCTGTCAGCATGGCGAAGTCTACCCCGAAGAGTGGCGCCGGGCCGATGCCGTAAGCGACTCGCTGACCAACGTCATCGAATGGAAATATATCGACGCCTACGATATCGAAAACATCATCCCCGATATCGATAAGCTCGAAGCACTGGCTAAAGCCGCTCGTGAATCTACCCGTAAAGACGAGCTGCATGCACGTGTGCGCTACTGGCGCAACCACATGATCGACTATACCGACGCTGAAGATGAATTGGCTATGCGCACCGAAACCGTGCGACAAATCACGGTAATGCATTCCAAAACTCGAGCTCGCGAGAAATGCTTCAAAGTGGCTTCGCTCGCCGTAGCCATCACTGCCGCCATAGCGATATTGCTGACCTTTATCCTCACGCGTGCCTACTACCGTCGCCGCCTACGCCGCCTCAAACCGCTCAAACTTCAGAAGATAAAACCTGTCGAACAAACCGTTGTCGACCTCGAGATGCCGGCCCCGCGCCGCACACCGCTTCAGGCCAAAATCTTGGAATATTACCCCAATCTTAGCGACGCCGAATTGCGCCTGGCTTGCCTGATTGCCTCGGGCAAAAACAAATATGATATTGCTGCCGAGATGGAAATAAGAGTCGAGTCGGTGAAGCAAGCCCGTTGGCGACTGCGCCAGAAACTCTCCCTCTCTTCCGACCAAGACCTCGACCAGCTGTTAATCGCTATCGCACAATAACTTCAAACCCCGCCCACCCCTATGGCTATTATCGAAATATCTTCGCTCGACGACCCTCGTGTGGCCCACTATACCTCGCTCACCGAGGCTCAACTTCGCAACCGCCTTAATCCCGCCGAGGCTATCTTTATCGCCGAGAGCCCCAAGGTAATTAACGTGGCGCTGTCGGCCGGCTACCGTCCGTTGTCGATGCTCTGCGAACAGCGCCATATCGTAGGCGACGCAGCCGACATCATAGCTCGCTGCCCCGATATCGACGTGTTTACCGGTGCCCCGGAGCTGCTGACCAAGCTCACCGGCTACCGCTTGACTCGTGGCGTGCTCTGCGCCATGCAGCGCCCCGAGCTCCCCACTGCCGCCGACATCTGCCGTGGCGCTCGGCGAGTAGTAGTCATCGACTCGGTTGTCGACACAACCAATATCGGAGCTATGTTTCGTTCGGCGGCAGCGTTGGGCATCGATGCCGTATTTTTGACCCCTACATCGTGCGACCCTCTTAACCGCCGCTCTGTACGCGTCTCGATGGGTTCGGTATTTCTCGTGCCATGGACTTTCATCAACTCGGCCTCTGAGTTGCAGTCGCTTGGCTTTAAAACCGTCGCTATGGCTCTGCGCAACGACTCTGTGGCCCTCGACGACCCACGCCTCGACGCCGAGGAACGCCTCGCTATCATCATGGGCAACGAGGGCGACGGCCTCGCCCCCGACGTTATCGCCGCGGCCGATTATACCGTGCGCATACCGATGGCCCACTCGGTCGACTCGCTCAACGTAGCTGCCGCCGCTGCTATCGCTTTTTGGCAGTTGCGTAAGAAATAAGGCTGTTTTTATAGCAATTTTCAAGCTAAAATAAATTTTTCTTAAAAAATTGTCATTTTTATTTGGCGGTTTAAATCATTGTGCTTACATTTGCGCCATAAATCAATCAATTCGAAATTCACCATGAGCGTAATTATTCCGCGTAAATATAAGCTAAAGTTGCTCCCTGAGACTACCGAGATTGCCATCTTGGACATAAAAATGTTCTTTCAAGAGAAACTTGCCGAAGCCCTCAACCTCCGTCGTGTCACTGCCCCGTTGTTCGTCTTATCAGGCACCGGCCTCAACGACGACCTCAATGGCGTTGAGCATCCCGTAGGCTTCGACATCAAAGCTCTGGGCGGAAAACACGCCGAAGTGGTCCACTCCCTGGCTAAATGGAAACGTGCCAAGCTCGCCGACTATGACATCGCTCCCGGCTTTGGCCTTTATACCGACATGAACGCCATTCGCGCCGACGAAGACCTCGACAACCTCCATTCGCTCTACGTCGACCAATGGGACTGGGAAAAAAGCATCGAGGTGTCAGACCGCAACCTCGACTATCTCAAGGCCACGGTTGAGAAAATCTACGACGCCGTGCGCCAAACCGAACTTATGATATATAAGCGTTTTCCACATATAACGCCTTCGTTGCCTGAATCAATCACTTTCATCCATGCCGAAGAATTGCTGCAACAATACCCCGACAAAACGCCTAAAGAGCGCGAAAACGAGGTGGCTCGCCGCTATGGTGCCGTGTTTATTATCGGCATCGGTGGCGACTTGAGCAACGGTGAGCCTCACGACGGCCGTGCTCCCGACTACGACGATTGGTCGACCCCCAATGCCGACGGCTACTATGGCCTCAATGGCGATATCGTAGTTTGGAACCCCGTGCTCGAAACCGCCTTTGAACTCTCGTCGATGGGTATTCGCGTCAGCCCCGAGTCGCTCAAACGCCAATTGGAGCTGCGTGGTTGTCCCCAACGCAGCGAGCTCGCTTTCCACAAAGCCCTGCTCGAGGGTAAACTTCCTTATTCTATCGGTGGCGGTATCGGCCAAAGCCGCCTATGCATGTTTGTCCTACAAAAAGCCCACATCGGCGAAGTGCAAGCTTCAATTTGGCCCCCTGAACAAATCAAACAGCTTGCCGAAGCGGGCATCAAACTTATTTAAATCTTTATTTCTTTTTAATTTCGTGTTTGGATAAAAAGGTTTCAGTTATCAAAACGTAAATTATTAGGTATTAGTTGTTAGAATAATCTCTATTTTAGTTAGATAGTAGTTAATGGTTAACGACAAAAAGGAGCCGAAGGGTGTGAATCTCTCGGCTCCTGATTTTTGTGTTGTTGGTGCTTATGTCGTTATAGCTGTGCAGCGTGGTCTTTGGTCTTAACCTCTTTGGGCGTGATTATGCGCTCTATTGTCGCGTCGGGCGCGATTATAAACGTAGTGCGGAAGGTGCCCATATATTTGCGCCCGGCAAGTTTCTTTTCGCCCCAAACTCCAAACAATTCCACCAATTTGTGGTCGGTGTCGGCTACCAACGGAAACGGCAGCGAGTGTTTGGCGATAAATTTGGTGTGCGACTCGGCCGAGTCGACGCTTACACCTATCACTTGTATGCCGCGAGCCAACAACGAATCGTAGTTGTCGCGCAGGTTGCACGCTTGGGCCGTGCAGCCCGGGGTGTTGTCTTTGGGATAGAAATACAGGGCGATTGTTTTTCCGGGATAGTCGCTGAGGCGCACTTCGTTGCCTCCGGCGTCGAGGCCCAACAGGTCGGGCACTTTGTCTGTGATGTTCATCGTTTTCTAAGGTTTTGATTTTGCTCTACAAATTTACAAATTTTGTCGACAACCCAACAATAAGCCCGCGCAAACCATCATCCTCAAAGGCTTCCACCCTCGTTGTAGGGGCGAAATTCATTTCGCCCGTCACCCTCAACCGCCTATAAACCAAGCTATTATCGTCGCGAGAGCGACGAACTTGTAGGTAACCGAGGAGAAAGCGAGCGCAGCGAGCGTCTCCTCGGTAGTCGACATATATATCATTCGAGTGCCGAGAGGTAGTCGCTTGTGTCCCTCACCATCAAACGCCTCACCCTCAAAGGCTTCCACCATCGTTGTAGGGGCGAAATTCATTTCGCCCGCCACCATCAAGCGCCTGATTGATGCCGGTTGCCCGCCACCCCCTCGCCACTCGGGCGCGATGAATCACGCCTCTACATCCCCACTCGCCATTCTTATAACTTATTGATTAAAAAATAAGAAGCCCCGATTCGCGCGAACCGGGACTTCTTGGCTATT
>CAZBBL010000051.1:4791-12307 GCA_964490275.1 uncultured Barnesiella sp. | reverse complement strand
GCCGGCGGGCATGCTTTCGAGGGCATACCAGCAAGAGTTGACGTTGGTGGCTTTGGAGTCGTTGATATATCGTACGCCGTTGATGGTGTCGACATATTCCAAGCGATGTTCGACGCCTTCGAAGTCGGACAGAGAGCGGCGAATATCTTCGCGACGTATATCCAACAGGCAAGCCGAGAGGCCGGCAGCCATAGAGTTGAATAGGTTGTGGAGGCCGTTGAGGGCGAGGTCGGCGCGAGGCATCGACAGCTTGCCGACCGGGGTAGACATTATGAGGCGGTCTTCGGCGTCGATATAAGAGGCGGTGTTTTCTTCGGAGTGTTCGGCGAAGGGATAGAGATGGGCCTCGGTGACGATATGTTTGAGCTGGGCGGCGATGACGGG
Organism: uncultured Barnesiella sp.; assembly: GCA_964490275.1. Lineage (GTDB taxonomy): Bacteria > Bacteroidota > Bacteroidia > Bacteroidales > Muribaculaceae > JAGBWK01. Next base: position 11,923 of record CAZBBL010000051.1, on the reverse strand, counting down.
GTCGTCTTGCCAATAGATGAAGGCGTCGGAGGTAGTGAGGTTTTGGAGGATGCGGAATTTGGCGTCGACGTAGTTTTGGAATTTGTAGTCGTATCGGTCGAGGTGGTCGGGGGTGATGTTCATAATCACGGCGATGTTGGCCTTAAACTGATACATGTTTTCGAGTTGGAACGAACTGAGCTCTATGACGTAGACGTCGTGGGGGTCTTCGGCCACTTGCAGGGCCAAGCTTTTGCCGACGTTGCCGGCCAGGCCGACGTTGAGGCCTGCATCTTTGAGGATGTGGTAGGTGAGCAGCGTGGTGGTTGTTTTGCCGTTAGAGCCTGTGATACATACCATCTTAGCATCGGTGTAGCGTCCGGCAAACTCTATCTCGGAGACGATAGGGATGTTTTTGGAGACGAGTTTTTGAATCAGCGGAGCTGTTGGGGGTATGCCGGGGCTTTTGACAACCTCGTCGGCACAGAGGATAGCTTTTTCGGTGTGTCCGCCTTGCTCGTAGGGTATTTGGTGAGAGTCGAGCATGGCGCGATATTTGTCGGAGATAGAGCCGAAGTCAGAGAGGAATACGTCCATTCCGAGTTTTTTGCCGAGAATTGCAGCGCCGACGCCGCTTTCGCCGCCGCCGAGCACTACGAGACGTTTGTTGTTGGTTGCGTTCATAGGATAAGAGTTTATGAATAGCAAATATCTTAGAAATTGTTTGTATTACAGGGGGGATTATCTAATTTTGAGTGAGACGAAAGTCAGGGCGGCAAGTATGATGCCGATAATCCAGAAGCGGATGGTGATTTTCGATTCGGGCACGGGGGCGTGGGGGCGCTGCAAGATGCAGTCGACCGAGCCGTCGCCGGCTTTCTGGAAGTGGTGGTGGAGAGGGGTCATTTTAAACATGCGACGCATTTTGCCGGTGCGACGACGAGTGATTTTGCAAGTCAACACTTGTATGATTACCGACAAGTCTTCGATATAGAAGAGCAGGCAGAGCAGAGGCAATAGAAACTCTTTGTGAATCAATATGGCATAGACTGCGATGACGCCGCCGATGGTGAGTGAGCCGGTGTCGCCCATGAATACTTGAGCGGGGTAGGCGTTATACCAAAGGAATCCAATCAGAGCGCCGATGAAGGCCGACATATATACTACCATTTCGGCGCTGTCGGGGATATACATGATGTTGAGATACGACGAGTAGATGACGCTGCCTCCGAGGTAGGCCATTGCGGCCAAGGCTACGCCGATAATCGCCGAGCACCCGGTTGTAAGGCCGTCTAATCCGTCCATCAGGTTGGCGCCGTTAGAGGTGGCGGTGATGATAAAGATTGTGACGAGGATAAACAAAATCCAGCCGGCGGTTTCGGCCACGTCGTCGCCGAGCCAAGAGGTGAGGTCGGAATATTCAAAGTTGTGTTCTTTGATAAACGGTATGGTTGTTTGGTTTGATTTGATATCGTTTTGAGAGTAAGTGATATCGACGATTTGGTCGGTTTCAATGCTTTTTACTTCGTGGTTTTCGCGTATCACGATGTTGGGGCTGAGATACATTGTGAGGCCGACAACCAATCCGAGGCCTACTTGGCCAACGATTTTAAATTTGCCTTTGAGGCCGTCCTTGTTGTGCTTCTTGATTTTCATGTAGTCGTCGAGGAAGCCGAGGGTGCCCAACCAGACGGTGGCAAAGATGAGCAACAGCATATATACGTTGCTCAAGTTACCCACTAAAACACAGGGTATTATGATAGAAATGATAATGATTAAACCACCCATCGTAGGGGTGCCGGTTTTTTTCATCTGTCCCTCCAAACCGAGGTTTCTGACGATTTCGCCGACTTGCATCAGTTGCAGACGGTTGATGATACGGCGGCCAATCACGGTCGCGATAAACAGCGAGAGCACCATGGCGATGACCGAGCGGAAGGTGATGTAGTCCATCAGACGAGCGCCGGGGACGTTGGCCTCTTGTAGTTTGTCAAATAGGAAATATAGCATTTTCTATAGTAGTGAGTGTGAGTAAGCGTGTATATATATTATATATGTGTAGAGAGGGGGTTAGAGGGCGGCAAAAGCTTGGGTGACGATTTCGCGGTCGTCGAAGTGGTGTTTGACGCCTTCGATTTCTTGGTAGTCTTCGTGTCCCTTGCCGGCAATGAGGATAACGTCGCCTTTTTTAGCCATTTTTACGGCGGCGTTGATTGCTTGACGGCGGTCGACGATGCTTTGAGATTTGGCTTGTAGCTCGTCGGTGTCGAGGCCGGCTTCCATGTCGGCGAGTATGTCCTCGGGTTTTTCAAAGCGGGGGTTGTCGGAGGTGAGGATAAGGCGGTCTGACATCGTGGCTGCTTCGCGGGCCATGATTGGGCGTTTGCCTTTGTCGCGGTTGCCACCGGCGCCGACGACGGTGATTACGGTGCCTGAGTTGCCAACCACTTCGCGAATGGCTTGCAAGACGTTGACAACGGCGTCGGGGGTGTGGGCGTAGTCGACGATGGCGGTGATGCCGGTCGATGAGTGGAATGCTTGGAAGCGACCGGCGACGGGCACCAGTCGGCTCATGTTTAGCAATATCTTATCGTTGTCCCAGCCCAACAGCGACGATGCGCCGTAGACGGCCGTGAGGTTGTAGGCGTTGAAACGACCGGTGAACAATACGTTTACCTCGTTGTTGTTGAGCGACAACAGAGTGCCGTCGAGGCGGCTTTCGACGATGCGACATTGATAGTCGGCCATGGCGCGCAGCGAGTAGGTGGCGATTTTGGCGGCGGTGTTTTGCACCATTACCATGCCTACTTTATCGTCGATGTTGGTCAGAGCGAAAGCGTCGGCGGGGAGGATGTCGAAAAACGATTTTTTTGCGGCGATATATGCGTCGAAAGTTTTGTGATAGTCGAGGTGGTCGCGAGTGAGGTTAGAGAAGATACCACCGGCGAAGGTCAGGCCGGCGATACGGTGTTGGTCGGCAGCGTGAGAGCTTACTTCCATGGCGGCGTATGAGCAGCCTTCGTCGACCATTTCGGCCAGCAGACGGTTGATGGTGAGCGGGTCGGGGGTGGTTTGGTTGGTAGGTATGGCGCGACCTTCGACGTAGTTGCATACGGTAGAGAGCAAGCCGGCTTTATAGCCCATCAGGCGAGCCATTTCGTAGATGAGAGTGGCGGTAGTGGTTTTGCCGTTGGTGCCGGTGACGCCTACGAGGCGGAGTTTGCGCGAGGGGTTGTCGTACCATTGGGAAGCGAGTTGACCCAGGGCGATGGCGGTATTTTTTACTCTCACGTATGTGACAGTTGGATCGAGCACGGTGGGGAGCTCTTCGACGACGATGGCTGTAAGGCCGCGGCCCGAGAGCAGGGGTATGAATGAATGACCGTCGACGTTGACGCCGCGTACGGCAACAAACATCGAACCTTGCGACGCTGTGCGCGAGTCGCTAACCAGAGATGTCACTTCGCGGTCGAGTCGGCCTACTATTTCGAGGGGGCTGACTGCTTTGAGCAGGTGGTCAAGATTGTGGTTCATAGCTATATATAGTTTTTATTATTATCTGTTGGATAGTATTAAGTGGACGGTTTGGTCGGTGCCCAATGTTTGCGACACTACTCGGCCGTTGCCTTTGAAGCGCACGTTGTAGCCGGCTTTCTCCAGTTCGACGATGGCTTCGCGGAGGCTCAGGGAGGTGACGTCGGGCACTCCGTTAGCCAATTTCTTTTTGGGTGCACTGAGCTGGCGTGCGCCTGATTTGTTGCCGATGACGGCGTCGATTTGCGCTACCTTAGAGCCGGCGTGAGTTGCCGTAATCAGCGGGTAGCCGGGGTCGCTGACGCGCTCGGCCAGATAGTCGGAGCTGTCGCCAAGCATGCCGCGCGAATACATTTTCAACGCTACGTTTTTGAGCACTTCGCCCGATGTCGAGGCGGCGCCGAAGAAGTTGCGCGTCGGGTGGTAGATCAACACCATGCAAGAATATTTTGGAGCGTCGGCCGGGAAGAATCCGCAGAAGGCCAAGCGTTTTTTGCCGGTTTCGTAGTGGCCGGTGGAGAGGTTGAGGTTGTAGCAAGTGCCGGTTTTGCCGGCGATGGAGACGTAGGGGTTTTTAAGGCGACGGCCGGTGCCGTGTTCGCCTTCGGTGACGCGACGTAGCATGGTCACCATCTTGGCGGCGTTCTCTTCAGAGCAGATGCGGTCGCGGATATAGCTGACGGGGATGACGGAGTCGACACCGTCGCGCTGCAAGCCGCTCACCAGGCGCGGGCGCACGTAGCGGCCTCCGTTGGCAATAGCGTTGTAGACCGAGAGCGTATAGAGCGGCGGTATGGCGGTTGTGTAGCCATAGCTCATGCGCGACATATCCAAGCGCGTAGGGTTGTGCGACATGCGGGGACGTTCTTCGTCGGCGATGCCCGAGTTCATTTTCTCGAAAAATCCGATGCTTTCCAGGCGTTTGACGAATCCGGCGGGGTTGTCGTTGTAGCCGCGGATGATGATTTTGGCCATGCCGATGTTTGACGATTGCTCGATGACGCCGGCCACGGTCAGCGACGAGTTGACGTGAGAGTCGGTGATAGGTTTGCCACCGCCGTAGGCGAAAGAGGCGCCGATGGGTATCACCTCGTCGAGGTTGCTTACCAAGCCGTCTTCGAGAGCCAGCATCATTGATATGGGTTTGATTACCGAGCCGGGTTCGTAGGCGACGATGGCGCGGTTGTAGGCTTCGATATATCGGTCGGTGGCGGGGTCGTATTGGAAGTTTGAGATGGCTTTGATGTCGCCGGTAGCGACCTCCATCAATACGGCTGTGCCCCATTCGGCGCCACAGGTGTCGAGGCGGCTCATCAATTCGTTTTCCAATATGTCTTGGAGGGTGATGTCGATGGTGGTGCGCACGTTGTAGCCGTTGATGGCGGGAATGTCGGTCCAGTTGCCGATACGTTTGGTGAAGGGCACGCGTTTGTAGATGCCGGGGGTGCCGTAGAGCAGGGAGTCGAGGGCTTTTTCGAGGCCTGAGATGCCGTGGATTTGGCTACATTCGGCGGTTTGGCCAACGGTGCCGATGCTTCGGCGGGCCATTTCGCCGTAAGGGCGGTCGCGTTTCATGTGGGGCTCTTCGATGAGTCCGGTTTTATTTGGGTTTCCGATGTTGAAGAAGGGGAACGACTTTATCAGTTCGAGTTGAGGGTGCGTGATGTTTTCGATGAGGCGAAACGAGGTAGAGCGGTCGGCTTTTTTCTTGTTCATCTGCGACATGAGATGTTGTTTCCATCCATCTTTGTCGCGTTGGGTGAAGTGGGCGGCGAGGCTGTCGCACAGGGCGTCGACGCTGTTGAGAAATTCGGTTTCTTTGAAGGCCTCGCTTCGGAAGTCGATGCGGAGGGTGTAGTAGCAGAGGTTGGTCACCAATACCGAGCCGTCGTCGGCGAGAATTTCGCCGCGCTGAGGGGTGATGGTGTCGGTGCGTTGCAGCTCTTTGTTGGCTTTAGAGTTCCATTTTTCGGCGTTGATGATGGTGGTGGAGAAAAGCTTGGCCGAAATGGCAAATGCAAACGCTAATATGAGCAGGGAAATCAACCCATAGCGAAACATGATGTTGGAGTGATTTGTGCGTCGTTTCATTTGTCGAGGGTAAGTTTATAGGGTGGGCGTTCGCTAATCTCAAGGTTAAGGCCGAGGCCGTCGATACGTTGTTTCATGGCCGATTCGCGCACGTTGCTCATGTAGGTGCTTTTTTCGCGAATGCGGTCGGTTTTGACGACCATGAGCTCTTTTTCGAGTTTTTGTATGTTTTCCATCGCTGTCAGGCATTGATAGCGATTGGTGATGTAGATTAAAACCATTACCACCAGTGCCAGGATAGCACCCCAATGGCGGCCGAAGAAGCGTGTCGATAGCCAGCGTCCGTGGAGGGTGCTTTCGATGAGCGTTTCTTTGCGCTTGGTTTGTTTGGCTGATTTGTCGGTTGGGGTTGCCATGAGGAGTAATCGTGATTGATATTGTCGGTTGGTGGGGTGGATGGGGGTTATTGTTGTGATATGTCGAGCATTTGGGCGACTCTCATTTTGGCGCTGCGCGAGCGTGGGTTGGCTTCAATCTCGGCTTCGTCGGGGACGATAGGCTTTGACGACAGCAGTTTCAGCGGTGAGAGGTTGCGTCCGTAGAAGTCTTTTTGTTGCTCGCCGCGTATGTTGCCGGTGCGCATGAAGTTTTTGACCAAGCGGTCTTCGAGCGAATGGTAGGTGATGACCACCAGTCGGCCGCCGGGGCGCAGTGCTTTGAGCGAACTGTTGAGCAGGCTTTCGAGCACGTCGAGTTCGTGGTTTACTTCGATGCGCAGGGCTTGGAATATCTGGGCGAGCTCCTTTTTTTGTTGTTTGGGGTTGATCAGCGGGTTGACTGTTTCGATAAGTTGCTCAATCTTGGTAAGCGGGGCCATTGAGCGGGCGCGGTCGATGGCGGTGGCGATGCGGCGCGCGTTTTTCAGTTCGCCTTTGAGATAAAACATATCGGCCAATTGCTCTGTGGAGTAGTCGCGGAGGATGTCGGCGGCCGAGACGGCGGCGTTGCGGTTCATGCGCATATCCAGGGGGCCGTCGTAGCGGAAAGAGAAACCGCGGTCGGGGTCGTCGAAATGGTGGAACGACACGCCCAAGTCGGCCAGCAGGCCGTCGATGGCATCGACGCCGTAAAAGCGCAAGAAGTTGGCCAAATAGCGGAAGTTGCCGTGGACGATGGTGAAGCGGTCGTCGACCATAGCGCGGCTTACGGCATCCATGTCTTGGTCGAAGCCATAGAGGTGGCCTTTTGGGCTGAGGCAATCTACGATGGCACGAGAGTGTCCGCCGCCGCCGTAAGTGGCGTCGACATAAATGCCGTCGGGGTTGATATTCAGCCAATTAATGGCTTGCGGCAGTAGGGCGGGAATGTGGTAAACGGGCTGCTCCATTTGTCGTCTAAGTTAGAGCGTAAAGTTAGCTAATATTTTCCGGAATTTACAAATTTGAATTCCCGATTTTTTCAACATTTTGCAGATATTTTTCACGATATAAATGGCAGCCGCCCGAAAGTGGCTGAAAAAGCCATTGTCGGGCGGTGTGATTTGGTGACGATATTGGGTGTTGATGAGCAGAATATCGTGGAAATGACG
>CAZBBL010000051.1:0-4691 GCA_964490275.1 uncultured Barnesiella sp. | reverse complement strand
TTAGCGGGCCTCTTTTTTGAGTATCTCGCATAGTTTGGCGACACCTTCGGTAGCTTTGAGGGGTATCACATTCACGTAGGGCGGCACTTGGGCCGGGTTGGGGTCGATATAGTAGATGGGGGTGCCGGGTTTGACGTATTGCAGCAGTGCTGCAGCCGGGTAAACCACTAAGGTTGTGCCGATTACGACAAATATGTCGGCTTGCTCTACGAGGTGAGTTGCCGGTTCAAACATCGGCACCGACTCCTGAAAAAACACGATGTTGGGGCGCATGTGGTGGCCGTCGATAACGGTGTCGGGCGACGAATCTTGTTGGGCAGAGTCGAGGCGCACGATGAAGTTTTCGTCGTCGACAGCGCGTAGCGTCATCAGTTCGCCATGAAGGTGCAATACGTGGCTCGAACCGGCACGTTCGTGCAAGTCGTCGACGTTTTGTGTTATTATCTCTACGTCGTAGTCGTCTTCCAACTGCTTGAGCATCAGGTGAGCAGCGTTGGGCTCGGCTTGTGCTACCTGGCGGCGGCGAGCATTGTAAAAATCGTGTATGAGTTTGGGGTTGCGACGAAATCCGTCGGCCGAGGCCACCTCCATCACGTCGTAATTTTCCCAAAGGCCGTCGCTGTCGCGGAAAGTTTTGATGCCGCTTTCGGCGCTGATGCCGGCGCCGGTCGAAACTACAATCTTTTTCTTCATGGTCGTATAGGTTGTTTTTAAAAAATTATTGTAACTTTGTTGGCAAACAGCTTTTGTTTGCTTCGCAAAGTTACGAAATTCACTCTATTCTAAACAAATAATTACCACACATGAAAACAATCTCAATGATGATGATGAGCCTCGTAGTGATGGCTCTGTCACTGACCTCTTGTTCGAAATCTGTTGATTCTCCCGCCGGCGAATTTGCTCAATGTCTCAACGACATGGCTTCAAAAGTGTCTTCTTGTAAAGACTATGACGACCTGGCTAAGCTCGACGAGGAAGGCGGTGCTGCTCTCAGTAAATTTACCGATGAGCAATATGCCAACTATGAGCTTACTCAAGCCGACAAAGATTGCTTGAAGGATGCTTTCAAAACATTTACAAAAGCTACACTCAAAGCCATAGGCAAAATTACCGAACAAGAAATACCCGAAAGCACTGTGCAACAAACAATTTCTGTGCTCGACAATGCTGTTGAAAACAGCTCAACCCTTGGCGAAGTTTATCAAACTGCTATGCGTGGCATCTAATCTCAATCGCATTATTAATCAAACAAATAACGACCACACATGAAAACAATCTCAATGATGATGATGAGCCTCGTAGTGATGGCTCTGTCACTGACCTCTTGTTCGAAATCGGTTGATACTCCTGCCGGCGAATTTGCCCAAAGTATCAACGAAATGACTGATAAATTTGCTGATTGCAAAGACATGGCAGACTTGCAAAAGTTGGCACAAGAAAGCACCAATGCGTTCGACAAATTTCAAGATGCTAAATACACCGACTACACTCTTACCGACGCAGATAAAGATTGCTTGAAAGATGCACTCAACTCCTATGCAAAAGTATTGATAAAGGTCATGGGAGAAATTTACAATGAGAAGATTCCTGACGGCGCTTTAGAGCAAGCTCAAGAGATGTCGAATCGCATGATTGACAACAGCACTACCCTTGGCGATATTCTCAGCGGTGGTGCTATGTCTTTCTAACATCCTATACACTCCATAAAAAGGGGCTGCTTCACAAATCTGATGCAGCCTTCTTTTTGTATATTAGGGTTGGATGTGTCACCTGTGTGAAATTTTGGTCGAAATTATTGTTTATTGCCCGAATATAATTATTTTTGCATTTATAACTTAAACAAAAACAGATTTCAATAATGTCATTTTCACAAACGTGTAACACTATTTTTGACCGTTCTACGGCCGACTATCATATCAAAGACCATGTCGATGCTCCGATAAACAACCCTTATGCAGAGGGCTCAATCGAGCATACGCTATATGCCAAAAATTGGATTGACGCCGTGCAATGGCATCTCGAAGATATCATCCGCGACCCGCAAATCGACCCCGTGGCAGCCTTGGCTCTCAAACGTCGCATTGACGCTTCAAACCAAGACCGCACCGATATGGTTGAGCAAATCGACACCTTCTTCCGCGAGAAATATGCCGGTGTCGACGTGCTCTCAGACGCTACCATCAACACCGAAAGCCCCGCTTGGGCGCTCGACCGTCTCTCGATTTTGGCTCTGAAAATCTACCACATGAAGGTCGAAACCGAGCGCACCGATGCCGACGCCGCTCATATCGCTCGCTGCCAAGGCAAGCTCGACATATTGCTCCAACAGCGTGTCGACCTCTCTACCGCTATCGACCAACTGCTCGACGACATTGCTGCCGGTCGCAAGTATATGAAGGTTTATCGTCAGATGAAAATGTACAACGACCCGGAAACCAATCCGGTGCTTTATGCCTCAAAATAAGCAACATACAGGTAATCCTTACGGACTAAAAAGCGTATTGATAGTGCGCTTCTCGGCCATCGGCGATGTCGCGATGACCGTGCCCGCCATTTACAGTGCGTGCATGGCCTACCCCGATATTTGCTTCGTGATGGTGACGCGCCAATCAATGACCCCAATATTTCTCGATAGGCCCGAAAATCTCGAGGTGGTAGGCGTCGACCTCAAAGACGACTACAAGGGCCTGTCGGGCATGCGCCGTCTCTTTAGCGAATTGCGTAGCCGCTATGGCATCGACGCTATTGTCGACCTCCACGACGTGCTCCGCACCAAGGCTCTGCGCCTAATGGGTCGCATGAAGATGATTCGCGTGGCTCACATCCATAAAGGTCGTCGTAGCAAGCGTGCGCTCACACGTCGCGACGATAAGGTGATGGTGCAGCTAAAATCGTCGATTGAGCGCTATCGCGATGTCTTTGGTAGCCTCGGCCTCGGTTCGGAGGAGCTGTTCAACGGCTACTTCTTCGACGCTCCACCATCGGCGGATGTCTATGCCGATATCGCCACTCCGCCGGCTCAGGGCGAATATCGTATCGGCATCGCCCCCTTTGCCAAACATCGTGGCAAAATCTACCCCGAGGAGCTTATGGAGCAAGTGGTCGACAAGCTTTCGCGCATCAACGGCATGCGCATTTTCCTCTTTGGCGGGGGCGACTACGAGCGTGAGGTGCTCGGTCGTTGGGCGCGTATGTATCCCGGCGTCACCTCGTTGGCCGAAGCTCGCCATGGCTTTGGCGTAGAATTGGCCCTTATCTCCACCCTCGATGTCGTCGTGTCGATGGACTCGGCCAATATGCACCTCGCTTCGCTGGTCAACACTCCGGTTGTCAGCGTCTGGGGCGCCACCCACCCCTATTGCGGCTTCAAGGGCTGGCACCAAAACGACGACAACATGATACAGCTGCCGCTGAGCTGCCGTCCCTGCTCGGTGTTTGGCGATAAGCCTTGCGAACGTGGCGACTATCTCTGCCTCGCCGGCATCAAACCTCGTGTGATTATCGACAAAGTGCTCTCGCTGCTCGATATTCCGACCCAATCTATCGACGACGACGCTTGAGGTTGACCATCGGCCCGCGTCGTCAGTTTTTTGTTTAAATATCTGAAAATCAGCAACAATGAAAGAAAGCAACCTCATAAAAGTGGGTATCACCCACGGCGACATTAACGGTATCGGCTATGAAGTAATCATCAAAATGCTCGAGGACAACCGTTTGCTCGAACTTTGTACCCCCGTCATCTATGGCTCGGCCAAAATTGCTGCCTTCTATCGCAAAGCCCTCGGCTTGCCGGCAGTGCAATTCAATCGTATCGACTCGGCCGCCGACGCTGTCGATGGTGCTGTCAATATCGTCAACGTGGTCGATGAGGATGTTACGGTCGAACCCGGTACCTCCACTCCCGCTGCCGGCGCCGCTGCTTTCGCTTCGTTGGAGGCGGCTGTAGCTCAGCTCAAAGCCGGCGAAATCGACGTATTGCTCACAGCTCCTATAAACAAAAACAACATCCAAAGCCAACAATTCCAGTTCCCCGGCCACACCGAATATCTCGAAGCGTCGACCGACGGCAAGGCGTTGATGATATTGTTTAACTCCGCCGTCAGAGTGGCTTTGGTCACAACCCACCTCCCCGTGAGCCGCATTGCCGAGGCTATCACTACCGACGCTATTCTCGACAAGTTGCGCTTGTTTGACCGCTCTTTGCGCCAAGATTTTGCCATTGATGCGCCTCGTATCGCCGTGCTCGGCCTCAATCCACATTCCGGCGACGACGGCTTGCTCGGCACTGAAGAGAAGGAAATTATCGCGCCGGCCATCGCTCAGGCTCGCGAAGAACGCATACAATGCTTCGGTCCATACTCGGCCGACGGATTTTTTGGCGCAGGCCTGTTCAGCAAGTTTGACGGCGTTTTGGCTATGTACCACGACCAAGGTTTGGCTCCGTTTAAGACGCTTTCGATGGATTCGGGCGTAAACTTCACGGCCGGATTGCCCATTGTGCGCACATCTCCCGACCATGGCACGGGCTACGACATTGCCGGCAAGGGCCTTGCTTCGGAAGCCTCGATGCGCGAAGCTCTCTATGCGGCAATCGACATCTTCCGCAACCGCCGTCGCTACGCCGAAATCACGGCCAATCCCCTCCGCCGTCAATACTTCGACAAATCAAAAGACAACGTCGTCCTCGACCT
>CAZBBL010000050.1:0-12384 GCA_964490275.1 uncultured Barnesiella sp. | reverse complement strand
TATGAGCAAGAAGAAGTCGACCATCGAATGGACGGCGGTTTCGCTTTGGCCAACGCCGACGGTTTCGACGAAGATATTGTTGTAGCCGGCGGCTTCACAGAGCACGATAGTTTCGCGGGTCTTGCGAGCTACGCCGCCGAGCGAGCCGGCCGATGGTGAAGGGCGGATGAAAGCGCCGGGGTGTTGCGAGAGCTTCTCCATGCGGGTTTTGTCGCCGAGGATAGAGCCTTTGGTGCGTTCGCTGGAGGGGTCGATAGCGAGGACGGCGAGTTTGCCGCCGTCGCGGAGCACGTGAAGGCCGAAGACGTCGATAGAGGTGCTTTTGCCGGCGCCGGGGACGCCGGTGATGCCGATACGTCGGGAGTTGCCCGAGTAGGGGAGGCATTTTTCGATAACCTCTTGGGCCAGGGCGTAGTGGTCGGGGTTGACGCTCTCGACGAGGGTGACAGCGCGCGAGAGCATGGTGATGTCGCCTTTGAGGATGCCTTCAACGAGTTGTCCAACCGAGGGCATCGGTTTGCGGCGGCGTTGGAGATAGGGGTTGACGGTAGGTGGAGAGACAACGCCGGAGTTGACAGAGAGGCCGGCATATTTAGCGTCGTTTTCGGGGTGTTGCATATCGAGGGATAGAGTAGGGTTAGCGAGGTAGGCCGACGAGGCGAATGGAGCGCACGGGGTTGTCGGGGTCGTTGGTGATAATAATGATGCGAGCGTTGAGCAGTTGGGCGGGGAGCTGCGACGGCTCGACGGTGATGGAGATGGTGGCCGACTTGCCTTTTTTGAGTTTGGTTTTGTCGACAGAGAGGTAGACGCCGGGGTCGGAGGTGTAGACGCGGCGAATGATAAGCGGGTTGGTGCCCGAGTTGGAGATGGAGAGCGAGGCGTAGGCGGTGGCGTAGGCCGAGAATTGGTCGAGGTCGACGGTTGAGGCCGAGACAACAGAGCGCGGGGCTTTGAGTCGCTCGCCGGGGGTGAGAGAGGTAAAATCTTCGTTGACCATGCCTACGATGTCGATTTTAATGGGTTCATCGCCGGGGCGGGGAGTGAAATAAATCGAGTCGAGGAGCACACCGTAGAGGTCGGTTTTGTCGCTGAGATAGTTGATGGCGTAGGCAATCTGTTCGCCGGGGGGGATGGCGGGTGAGATGGCCGAGGCGTGGATATAGTCGGGGAGGGCCGACCATGAGGGGGTGATGGAGTCGGTGGTGACGTTGTAGACGTCGAAGAAGGCCATCTTGGTGCGGCCCTTGGTGATGTCGCCCATGGCAACTACCGACGAGCGCAGACGCACGGCGCCGGCGTCGACGGGATAGCGTGAGCGCAGGGTGTTGGCCGAACCGATGACGACGCCGTCGATGCGCAGCGTTGCGCGGTCGAGACCGTCGAAGTCGACGTAGACTTTTTTCTCAAAGCGACCGGGGCGACCGGTGGGGTCGTAGGTGACGGAGATAGAGGCGGTGTCGCCGGGGGCGATGGGGTGGCGCGGGAAAGAGGGGGCGGTGCAGCCACAAGTGGCGCGAGCGGCGGTGACGGCCAAGGGTTGGTCGCCAGAGTTGACGAAACGAAATTGGCAGGTGACTTTGCCGTCGTTTTCGTCGAAAGCGCCGAAGTTGTGGTGGGTTTCGAGCCACGTCACCTCGGGGGCGGCCGAGGCTATGGCAGCGACTGAGAGCCAAAGGGATGAGAGCAGTAGGCGGACAGACATATATAGAGAGATTATTTGGCGGGGATGACGGTGCCCGAGATTTTGAGTTTGATTACCTTATGTTTTTTGTCGTTGGTGGTGACCTTCACCTCTTTGACAAATTCGCCGGGGCGGCCGTCGGGAAGGTATGTGACCTTGACAGAGGAGGCTTTGCCGGGTTTGACGGGGTGGAGAGGATATTTGGGGCGAGTGCAGCCACACGAGGCTTTGGCCGAGACGATAACCAAGGGGGCATCGCCGTCGTTGGTGAAGTTGAAGGTATGGCTTACGGGGCCGCCCTCCTCTTTGATAGAGCCGAAGTCGTAGGATAGTTCGGTGAACGAAATCAAGGGGGCACCGTCGGTCGAGTCGTCGGCGCAAGTGACGGGGGCTGCAATCAGCAGCAGAGCGAGAGCGAGGAATATGGTTTTGAGTTTTGTCGACATGGTAGATGGATGTTAGTCGGGGTTTTGGGGGCGGTTTTTGCCGGCGAGCATGCCGCAAGCGGCCATGATATCTTCGCCGCGCGAGGCTCGGATGGTGGCGGTGATGCCGGCGGCATTGAGGGCGTCGCGAAAGCGCTCCATGGTGCGTGTGGTAGAGGGGTTGAGGTTTGAGCCGGGGATGGCGTGGAAACGGATGAGGTTTACACGGCAGTCGAGGTTTGAGATGAGGCGAGCCAGCTCGGTAGAATAGCGCGGAGAGTCGTTGATGCCGTCCCACATGATGTATTCAAACGAGAGTCGGCGCTGGTGAGAGAAGTCGTATTTAGAGAGCAGGTCGATGACGTCGCGGATAGGGTAGGCGCGTTCGACGGGCATGATGGTTGCACGCTCGGCGGGGAATGGGTTGTGGAGTGAGATGGCGATATGCACCTTCGTAAGGTCGAGCAGTTGGCGCAGCTCTTTGATTTTGCCGATAGAGGAGACGGTGATACGCTTCGGACTCCAAGCGAGGCCCCATGGGGCGGTGAGGATGTCGATAGCGGTGAGGACGGGTTGGAGGTTGTCCATCGGTTCGCCCATGCCCATGAAGACGATGTTGGTGAGGCGGTGAGACTCGGGGATGGCGAGCACCTGGTTGATGATGTCGGCCGGGGAGAGGTTGCCGTTGAAGCCTTGGCGACCGGTCATGCAGAACGAGCAATTCATCTTGCATCCGGCTTGAGAGGATACGCAGAGGGTGGCGCGGTCGTGGTCGGGGATAAAGACGCTCTCGATGTCGCGCGAGCCTACGCCGTCGAAGAGATATTTGATAGTGCCGTCGGCTGAGACGGCTGATTCTTTGGGGGGATGAATGCCGGGGGTATAGTCGACGGCGAGGGCTTGACGTCCTTTCTTGGAGAGGTCGGTCATAGCGTCGATGTCGAAGACGCGTCGCTGATAGAGCCAAGCAGCCATCTGCTTAGCGGCGAACGGAGGTAGAGAGGCCTCGGCAGCGACATCGCGGAGGCCTTGAAGAGTCAGACCGATGAGCGGTTTGTTGAGGTTTTTCATAATCTGATTTCAACTAAGACCATAAAAATGGCAAATATTCCGTGACAAAGGTAACGAAATATTCGCAAATTTTGCTACCTTTGTCCCGAACATTTTGGAAACAATATGGCAGAAAAGCTAAGTCAGGAGCAGATTTTAAAATCGACGGTTGAGAAGTTGACAACCGATGACAGCCTACGCCACGTATGTCGCTGCGAATCGGCCGAGCGGCCCTTACCGTCGCAGCAGGCAGTAGAGAATATAATCGAGCTGTCGCGCGCCTTGGTGTTCCCGGGCTATTATGGCGACGCCGAGTTTACCAATACCAGTATCCGCTATACGATAGAGCTCAATGTAGAGCGATTGCAGCGCTTGCTCAACAAGCAGGTGTTTGCGGCGCTATATATGAAGCCTGAGTATGCCCGCGAGCCGTCGATGGCGGTGAAAGCCCGGGCCGAAGAGATAACCGTCAAGTTTATAGCCGAGCTGCCCGAGTTGAGGGAGATGCTGGCCGACGACGTCGAAGCGCTCTATCGAGGCGACCCGGCGGCTACGTCAGACGGCGAAATAATATTGAGCTACCCGGCCATCAGAGCGATAACCAACCATCGCGTGGCCAACAAGCTCCACCGCCTTGGTGTGCCGGTGATACCCCGCATGATAGCCGAGCACGCCCACCGCGAAACCGGCATCGACATCCACCCGGCGGCTACTATCGGGCGCGCGTTTATGATCGACCACGGCACGGGCGTTGTCATAGGCGAAACCGCCATCATAGGCGACAACGTAAGAATCTATCAGGGTGTGACGCTCGGCGCACGCTCGTTTCCTACCGACGAACACAACAACCCCGTCAAAGGCCTCCCGCGCCACCCCATATTGGGCGACAACGTGATTATCTATGCCAACTCGACAATCTTGGGACGCGTCACCATAGGGTCGGACAGCGTTATCGGCGGTAACATATGGATAACAGACGATGTGGCCCCCGGCAGCGTTGTAGTGCAAGCACGCGCCAAGGGCAACGTACAGCATAAGAAAAAACAATAAGAAACACACACAATAACCCCTAACAGCAATGAAAGAACAGTTTGAAATGGTCGCAAAGACCTTCCAGGGACTCGAAGATATCTTGGCCGACGAGCTCCGCGCCTTGGGCGCACAAAATGTAGAGCCGGGACGGCGTATGGTGTCGTTTGAGGGCGACTTGGAGATGCTCTATAAGGCAAACCTATGTTGTCGCACGGCGCTAAGAATCCTCAAACCGATTTACAAATTCATTGCTAACGACACCGACTCGCTCTACGAAATGATAAAAGAATATGACTGGAGCTCGGTGTTGACGATAGATAAGACTTTTTCAATCGACACGGTGGCCTACAGCGACGAGTTTACCCACTCGCGCTATGTCACCTATCGCGTCAAAGACGCTATCGTCGACTGGTTTCGCGACCGCTACGGCGAGGATAAGCGTCCGGGCGTAAGACTGCAAGACGCCGACGTAATGATAAACGTGCATATCGCCGGCGAGCGTGTCACCATATCGCTCGACTCGTCGGGCGAATCGCTGCATAAACGCGGCTACCGTGTGGCCCAAACCGAGGCACCTATCAACGAGGTGTTGGCCGCCGGCATCATATTGCGCAGCGGATGGCACGGCGAATGTCCGTTGGTCGACCCGATGTGTGGTTCGGGCACATTCCTGATTGAGGCGGCGCTGATAGCAGCCAACATCAATCCGGGTGTGTATCGTCGCGGCTTTGCGTTTGAAAACTGGGCCGACTTCGACGAGGAGCTGTTTGAATCGCTCTACAACGACGACTCGGCCGAGCGCGAAGTGACTTGCAAGATTTATGGCGCCGATATGTCGCCCAAAGCGGTGGAAATCGCTACGAAAAACATCAAGAGCGCCGGCGTGGCCAACTATATCAACCTTCAAGTGAAGCCCCTGTCGCAATGGACCGAGGCCCCGGCCGACGGCATCTTGATTACCAATCCGCCCTACGGCGAACGTATCTCGGCCGACGATATGGATGGCCTCTACGAACTGATAGGCAACAAACTCAAACACGTGTTTACCGGCTATCACGCATGGATTATCGGCTATCGCAAAGAATATTTCGACAAGATTCACCTGTCGGCTTCGACAAAGCTGCCGATACTCAACGGTTCGCTCGAATGTGAGCTGCGCGAATATATAATCTTCGAAGGCGACTATCGCGAATTTCGTAGCGCCGGCGGCAACATACGCCACGGCGAAAGCGACGACCGCCACAAAGGCCGTGAACGCCGTCGTCAAAGCGACAGCGAATGGCGTCGCGAGGCTCGCGACAAAGGCTTTGGCGGCAAAGAGCGCCGCATAGCTCGCCCCGAACGCGACGGCAGCCCTCGCAACAAACTCGAAGAACGCTATCAGCCACGCGCCAACCGCTGGAAACGCCGCGACGACGCTACCGACAACGCCGCCGAAAAGAGCGAAAACCCGTTGGCAGTGCGTCGCAACGAAAATGCTTTGAAATCGATAGTAGGGCGACAACCGTCGTTGCTGGGCAACGGTGGCACCATCATGCGCTCGCGCAAAGGATGGAAACGTCGCGACGACAACAATGATAACAACGACAACAAATAACCAAACCAACTAAACCGCAACAATGAACATCCTCCTGTTAGGTTCAGGTGGCCGAGAGTCGGCCCTGGCGTGGAAAATAAGCCAAAGCCCGCTTACCGAGAAGCTCTTTATAGCTCCCGGCAACGGCGGCACCGGCAAGTATGGTACCAATGTGGCACTGTCGCCGCTCGATTTCGACGGCATTGAGGCTTTTGCCCGCGACAACGCCATCGATATGATAGTGGTGGGCAACGAAGACCCGCTGGTGGCAGGTATCTACGACCGACTGGCGCCGACAGGAATCAGTGTTGTAGGGCCGTCGAAGGCCGGCGCAGCGCTCGAGGGAAGCAAAGACTTCGCCAAGGCGTTTATGAGCCGCCACGGCATCCCAACGGCTCGCTATCAATCGTTTACGGTCGAAACCATCGAAGCCGGATATCGCTTTTTGGAGCAGCTCCAAGCCCCATACGTGCTCAAAGCCGACGGCCTGGCAGCCGGCAAAGGCGTGTTGATTATCAACGACTTAGACGAGGCTAAAGCAGCGCTGCGCGAAATGCTCGGCGGCATGTTTGGCCAATCGTCGGCAACGGTGGTGATTGAGGAATTTCTCAGCGGCATCGAATGCTCGGTGTTTGTGCTTACCGACGGCAACGGCGGCTATCGCATCTTGCCCGTGGCAAAAGACTATAAACGCATCGGCGAGGGCGACACCGGCTTGAACACAGGCGGCATGGGTGCCGTCAGCCCCGTAGTGTTTGCCGACGAGGCGTTTATGCAGCAGGTGAAAGAAACCATCGTCGAGCCTACCGTCAAAGGATTGGCCCAAGAGGGTATCACCTACCGCGGTTTCATCTTCTTGGGACTTATCAACGTCGGCGGTCGTCCGATGGTGATTGAATACAACGTGCGCATGGGCGACCCCGAAACCGAGGCCGTAATGTTGCGTATCGACTCCGACTTGGTAGCGCTGATGAAGGCTGCCGCCGACGGATGCTTAGGCGATATGCCGCTCGAAATCAGCGAGAAGGCAGCCGTCACCGTGATGCTCGTATCGGCCGGCTACCCCGGCAAGTATGAAAAGGGCAAGGCAATTACCGGCGCTTTAGAGCCAACCGCCTCAACCATTGCGTTCCACGCCGGCACCAAAATTGCAGACGACGGCAGCTTGGTCACCTCCGGCGGACGTGTCATCTCTGTCAGCTCCAAGGCCGACACCGTGGCCGAGGCCCTGGCTTTGAGCTACAAGGCAGCCGACGCTATCACCTTCGAAGGCAAAAACCTGCGTCGCGACATCGGTAAAGACCTGCTCTCGCTCGAAAACAAATAATCCTACCCCCCACGACGTAACCACATGAGACAAGCCGACATAACAGAGTTGCTCCACCGACGTTCAATCACCACGACATTGCTGATTTTGGCAATGTTGGCAACGATGATTGTCGAGCGCCGAGGCGATGTAGTGGAGATTGTCGGCAGCCGTGGCTTGGCGCTGCCCTCGGCCAACGAATGGTTGGAGCCCGGCGCCGCGTCGATGTGGCTCAATCTGGCGATGAACGTGGCTATAGTAGGCGTCATCGCCCTGCTCAACAAGACATTCAACATCCTACGATCGATAACGTCGCTCTGGGGCTCGGTATTCATACTGATGCAAGTGGCGTCGCCGATGATAATGGGACAATTCTACGGAGGCACGCTATTGGCGCTGCTGATGGGCCTGATAACGGCGCTGCTATATAGCTGCTACGGGCTCTCAACGGCCGGCAACAGGCGTGTGTTTCTGATATTTGCGTTGCTCTCGGCAGCGTCGTTTATCCAATATGCATTTATGTTTTACATCCCGGTGATGGTGCTGGGAATGGTGCAGATGCGTATCTTCAATGCGCGGTCGCTGGTGGCGGCTGCCATAGGAGTGTTGACGGCGCCGTGGCTGCTGATAGGCAGCGGATTGGTGAGCCTCGACCAAGTGCATTGGCCCGAATTTGTCAGCACCCTCTCGGAGATTGCCACCTCGAAGATGATACATTCGTTGGTGGTCGTAGGCATCACGATGGCGCTCGGATTGGCTGCGCTATGCGGCAACTTTATGAGGCTGCTGAGCTACAATGCAAAATATCGCTCATATAACGGATTCCTGGCTATACTACTGATAACCACCATCATACTACTGTTGGTCGACTACAACAACCTATCTATCTACGTGCCGCTGCTCAACCTGGCAGCCTCGTTCCAGATAGCACTGTTCTTCGCCAACCGCCGGCAGCGCAGTAGCTGGATTGCGATAGCGGCCTTGATGGTAGTGTATGTGGCACTTTATCTGTCAGCGTTGTTTATATAAAGGAGAAATGAAACGACCAACCGTCATAATCGAACGCTTTATCCCCGACGTCCCCGATGAGATTGCCGAGGCGTTTGATGTCGTGCGCTTGGCTCCCGAGCAAATCACTGCCGAAGCTGTAGCCAAGGCACAAGCACTGATTGTGCGCACACGCACACGCTGCAACCAAGCCCTGCTCGGCGGCTCCGACGTTGAGTTTGTTGCCACCGCCACCATCGGCACCGACCATATCGACGCCGCTTGGACCGCCACCCACGGCATCGAAACCGTGTCGGCCCCCGGATGCAACGCCCCGGCCGTAGCCCAATATGTCTATGCCTCGCTGCTGAGAGTGTCACCCAACCTGCGCGGCAAGGTGATTGGCATCGTCGGCGTAGGCCACGTCGGCAGCATAGTGGCAGCCACCGCCTCACGATTGGGATTGCGCCCACTGCTCTGCGACCCCCCAAGGGCTCGCCGTGAAGGCTCAGACGGCTTTGTTTCGCTCGACAGGATAGCCTCCGAAGCCGATATCGTCACATTCCACGTGCCACATACCACCACCGGCGACGACGCTACCCACCATATCGCCGACAGCCGATTTTTCGGAGCCCTGCGTCGCCGACCGATAGTCATCAACAGCGCACGCGGCCCGATTGTCGACACCCCGGCGTTGATTGCGGCCATCAAACAAAGCCGCGTCCGCGACGCCATCATCGACTGCTGGGAAGGGGAGCCCGACATCAACCGCGAACTGCTTGGCCTCGCCGCCATCGCAACCCCACATATCGCCGGCTATTCAATCGAGGGTAAACACCGCGCCACCTATGCCACCCTCAGCGCCCTCTATCGCCATTTCGGCCTCACGGCCCCGGCCTCGCTCGAAGCCCTGATGCCAAAAGTCGACACCAACGCGCATCAAATCGACGGCGACCAACTGGTCGCACAAGTGCTCCGCGACTACAACCCCGAAGTCGACACCGCCTCGCTGCGCTCGGCCCCCACAACCTTTGAACAGCTGCGCAACGGCTACCACCTGCGCCGTGAAACGAGTCAAATCTCCTATCCAACCAACACACAATCAAACAATACTATATAGCAAACAACTCTCACCGACCATGATAGAACGAATTGTAATCATCGACAGCGTCGACCCCATAAGCTTCTATGGAACAAACAATTGCAATATGCAATTGATTAAAAACCTGTTCCCAAAGTTGCGACTGACGGCACGCGGCTCTATAATAAAGGTAATAGGCGACGACAACGAAACCGCCGACTTTGAAAAGAAAATCAAAGAAATGGAAGCCTATTGCGCCCAATACAACCGCCTTACCGAAGACGCCATCCTCGGCATCATCAAAGGCGAAGGCGCCAAAGACCTCAAAACCGACGGCGTCATCATCTATGGCGTCAACGGCAAACCCATCATGGGGCGTACACCCAACCAACAAAAACTCGTCGACGCCTTCCACGCCAACGACCTTACATTTGCCCTCGGCCCCGCCGGCACCGGCAAAACCTATGTAGCGATAGCCCTCGCCGTCAGAGCCTTGAAAAATCGCGAAGTAAAGAAAATCATCTTGTCGCGCCCGGCCGTCGAAGCCGGCGAAAAACTCGGCTTCTTGCCCGGCGACATGAAAGATAAAATCGACCCATATCTCCAACCACTCTACGACGCTCTCGAGGATATGATTCCCGCCGTGAAACTCAAAGAGTATATGGAAACCAACGTCATACAAATCGCCCCGTTGGCCTATATGCGCGGTCGCACCCTCAACGACGCCGTCATCGTCTTAGACGAAGCCCAAAACACTACTACCCATCAAATCAAGATGTTTCTTACGCGTATGGGCATGAATGCCAAGATGATTATCACCGGCGACACCTCCCAAATCGACCTCCCGCGCTCTACAACATCAGGCCTGGTGCAGGCCCTCAGAGTGTTGCGCGGCATCGAAGGCATCGGCAAAATAGAGTTTGGCAAAAAAGACATCGTACGCCACCATCTCGTGCAGCGTATCGTCGAAGCCTACGAAGCCTACGACAAAGCCGAGGCCGAAGCCCACAAAGCCAACCCCGCCGATTCACCCAACGAAACAACCCAAAATCACCAATAAAAATGGAAAAAACGCTTTTGACCACCGAATTTAATTTCCCGGGACAAACCGCCGTCTACCACGGCAAAGTGCGCGATGTCTACACTATCAACGACGACATCATGGTAATGGTTGCAACCGACCGCATCTCAGCCTTCGACGTCATATTGCCCAAAGGTATCCCCTTCAAAGGACAAGTGCTCAACCAAATCGCCTCCACTTTCCTCGACGCTACCGCCGACATCGTCCCCAACTGGAAAATCGCTACCCCCGACCCAATGGTCACCGTCGGATACAAATGCGAAGGCTTCCGCGTCGAAATGATTATCCGTGGCTACCTTACCGGTTCGGCTTGGAGAGAATATGCCGCCGGCGCACGCCAGCTCTGCGGCGTTGAGCTCCCCGACGGAATGCGCGAAAACGAGCGTTTTGCCCAACCTATCATCACCCCCACAACCAAAGCCGACGCCGGCCACGACGAAAACATCTCACGCGAAGAAATCATCGCCCAAGGCATCGTTAGCGCCGAAGACTATGCCACCATGGAGCGCTACACACGCGCCCTCTTCCAGCGCGGCTCAAAAATCGCCGCCGAAAAAGGCCTCATCTTGGTCGACACCAAATATGAATTTGGCAAACGCGACGGCAAAGTAGTCCTCATCGACGAAATCCATACCCCCGACTCCTCACGCTACTTCTATGCCGACGGCTACGACGAACGCTTCCAAAAAGGCCTGCCTCAACGCCAACTCTCTAAAGAATTTGTGCGCCAATGGCTTATCGACCACGGCTTTATGGGCAAAGAAGGCCAACAAGTGCCTACCATGACCGACGACTTCGTCGACAGCGTCACCGCTCGCTATATCGAGCTTTATGAACATATCACAGGAGCCCCCTTCGTCAAAGCCCCCGACACCGACCTCAACAAACGCATCGAGACCAACGTCATCAGCTGCCTGAACTCTCTCAAATAAGCTAAATGTCAGAGAAACACACCGATAACACCGCCGTCGAAAGTATCAACCCCTACAACGACGGCGGTGCTAAAACCGGCCAGGTGCGCGAAATGTTCAACTCTATCGCCCCGGCCTACGACTTCATGAACCGCGCCATGAGCTTCGGCATCCACCGCCACTGGCTCAAACGCGCCGTGAAAATGGTTAAAGCCGACGCCCCAACCTCGATTCTCGACGTCGCCACAGGCACCGCCGACGTCGCCATCGCCCTGGCCAAACGTATCGACAACACCACCATCACCGGCATCGACCTCTCTCAAGGCATGATCGACATCGGACGACGCAAAATCCAAAGCGCCAACCTCGCCGACCGCATCAACCTCGCCGTCGCCGACTGCCTCGCATTGCCATTTGCCGACGCAAGCTTCGACGCCGTCACCGTAGCCTACGGCGTGCGCAACTTCGAACATCTGCTCGAAGGCTACCGCGAAATGCTACGCGTATTGCGACCCGGCGGCACCATTACCGTTATCGAACTCTCTACCCCTACATCCCCCATCGTCAAACCCTTCTACAAACTCTACACCCGCCATATCATACCCCTTATCGGACGATTAGTCTCCCACGACGTCAGAGCCTACTCCTACCTGCCCGAAAGCATCGCCGCCGTCCCTCAAGCCACCGCCATGACCGACCTCATGGCCCGGGCCGGATTCAACAACCCTACATACCACCGTATGACCCTGGGTACCTGCACGATATATCGAGCCTCAAAGCTTTAGCCCGTGAGAAAAAATTATCCCGCACAGAAAAATAAAATAAATTTTTCTTTAATTGGTGGAAGAATCAAAAAAAATCGTAACTTTGCAAGTGCATTGCGCGTTCTGTAGCCGCCAATGTGATAAAAAAGATAAAGCCACACAAGGTTTCCCTTTAAAAATCAAGAAGTTACATAAACCTCAATATTTTTTAAAATTATGACAAAAATAGGTATTAATGGTTTCGGCCGCATCGGACGTTTCGTGTTCCGTGCATCAACCAAACGCGACGACATCGAAGTAGTTGCTATCAACGACCTTCTCCCCGTAGACTACATGGCTTACATGTTGAAGTATGACACAATGCACGGTCAATTTGACGGCACTGTTGATTTCGACCTCGAAAAAAGCCTCCTCATCGTCAACGGCAAATCTATCCGCGTAACAGCTTGCAAGAACCCCGCTGAAATCGCTTGGGGCGCTGTAGGTG
>CAZBBL010000049.1:0-12436 GCA_964490275.1 uncultured Barnesiella sp. | reverse complement strand
AATTTCGCCCCTACAACGTTGACGTAACCTTTTGAGGATAGTCTTATTATGTTTTTTGCGCTAAAACAATTCGGAATGTGAGCCGAAGCGCACTAATATGATTTCGTCGGTTGTTTTATCAAACCATATTAAAAGTAAATCATTTTGGACATGACACTCCATGAATCCCTTGTAATCGCCCAATAGCATATGTGGTTTGTACTCGTTTGGAATAGCTTCACCGTTGTGCAGCTTAGTTAATATTCCTTCCAATGCATCCAATTGCTCTTTTCGGTGCTTGTATCTTTTCAAGTCTTTTTTGAACTGACTTGTCAACTTTAGTATCTTCATAGTGAATCTACAAAGCTTTTAAAGTTGTCTAAATCGAGAGCTTCGAGGTCGTCTGACGATTTTGCCTCACGCATGGCTGAAAGGGTTGTCTCGTTTGGCTTATGAGCCACGAATGCCATTAGAATGCTTTCGACCAAGTTGTTGAGGCTGCGGTTGTGCTTTTTTGCTTCGATACGTAGTTTCTTGATAAGTTCGTCATTCAAGCGAAATGATGTTTGAGTGCGTGTTGTAGCTGTATCCATTGTTGTATTATTTAGTATCGCAAATGTATCACATTTATATCACACAAACAAATTTATCAGATTAAAGTTGGCGGTGGGCCCCACTCCCTTATAGCGTTTATGCAAAAACAAAGCAACGCCGCTGGGGGAAGCGGCGTTGCGGGGGTATGGTGGAGATAATGTTGGTGAATTAGCGTATTTTGATGCTTTGGCCGGGACGTATTTTTGAGCTTGATTTCAAGCCGTTGATGCGGCAAAGCTGGCGGACGGTGACGCCGTTGCGTGAGGCGATTTTCGCCAAGGTGTCGCCCTTTTTCACTTTGTAGGTTTTGGATTGACGCGTGGCCTTCGACGCTGAGGATGAATTGTTGGCCTGATGAGAGTGGCGTTCGTTGAACTCGCGAGCATACTCGGTGTTGGCGTTGGGGTCGAAGTTGCGGGCGTTTTGGTATGTGTCTTTGCAGAAGGTAAACTCGTCGGTGTGGACGGTTTGGTTGGCAAAGTCGAAGATTGCGGCGGGGTTGATGGCGTAGCCCATGAAGCGTGTCTCGAAGTGGAGGTGGGGACCGGTAGAGCGACCTGTGTTACCGCCCAGAGCGATGGGGTCGCCGGCGTGGACGTATTGGTCGGCTTTTACCAGGGCACGTGAGAGGTGGCCGTAGACGGTTTCGAGACCGTTGGTGTGGCGAATGATTACGTAGTTGCCGTAGCCGCCACCTTCATAGTTGGTGAGGCGCACTTTGCCGTCGAAGGCGGCGCGGATGGTGTCGCCGATGTAGATTTTGAGGTCGACGCCTTTGTGCATACGTTTGAAGCGTTTGCGGTAGCCGTAGGGCGAGGTCATGTAGCCGGGGCATGGCATACAATAGTCTGATACGTCGATTTTTTGGGAGTAGGGCACTGAGACGCCGTTGTAGGCGTTGACCAGTTTGGAGTTCCAGCCTTCGGTGTAGATGTCGAGTTCGGGCTCGTCTTCTTCTTGCTCGAAGATGTTGTCGATGCCCGAGGCTTTGATTTGTTTAGAGGTATTGATTTGCCCGGCGATAAGGTCTTTTTGCTGGGCGGTGTGTTCTTTTGGTAGGCGATATTTGGTTTGCGCATCGGCCGAAGTGGCGAGGGCCACGGTAGCGATGGCTAATAGGATTGTTCGTGAGATTGATTTAAGTTGCAGAGTCATGATGCTCATCGGGGATTGAGGGTTGTAGGTTTGTTTTTGAAGTCGGCTAAAAATCGGGGGGGCATCGTGCAGCGAGCAGCCCTTGGCGTGCTCTTGTCAAAATAAATCGCCTTGTCGGTCTTTCCCTGGGAAACGGCCGAGATTTAAGTCCGTCAGAATGAATGTTGGGCTTAATTTTAGGCAGGAGCGAGGCTCCATTTTGTGATAAATTGAGGCTACAGGTAGCGCCCTAAGTTTTAACTTTCTCAAAGTTAACAGTTTTCAGTAAAAAATGAAAATTTCGGCAGTTTAAAAAATGTGAACCTACTATTCGCAGTGTGAAAACAGCTTTGTAACAGATTGACTATCAGCGCTGAAAATAAAAATATGTTTTACAACATAATTGTAGAATCATCAGCTGATACGCGAGAAATCGATGGTGCGGTTGTAGATGGCGGCGATAAGTCGGGCGGCGGGTTGTAGGGCGGGCGATGTCAGTTCGGGGTCGTGGTCGAGGATGGAGTCGGCGGCGTCGCGGGCGAGCTGAATTATGGAGCCGTCGGTGGCGAGATTGGCGATATGGAGGTCGAAGGCGATGCCGCTTTGCATGGTGCCTTCGATGTCGCCGGGGCCGCGCATTTTGAGGTCGGCTTCGGCGATTTGAAATCCGTCGGTGGTGGCGGTCATCAGTTCGAGGCGTTGGCGTGTTTCTTTGGCAATCTTCACCTTCGACATCAATATGCAGTAGCTTTGGCCTTCGCCTCGGCCTACGCGACCGCGCAGCTGGTGGAGCTGCGACAGCCCGAATCGCTCGGCATTTTCGATGACCATGGTAGTGGCGTTGGGCACGTTGACGCCTACTTCGATGACGGTCGTAGCAACCAAAATTTGGGCTTGGTTGGTGACGAAGAGGTTCATCTGGTAGTCTTTTTGCTGCTGCTTCATGCGGCCGTGTACGAAGGCTACGTTGTAGTGGGGGAATGTGTCGCAGACGTGTTCGTAGCCCTCCTCGAGGCTTTTCAGGTCGAGCTTTTCGTTTTCTTTGATAAGGGGGTAGACGATATAGGCTTGACGGCCTTGGCGCAGCTGCTGACCGATGGCACTATACACTTGGTCGCGCATCTGTTCGTAGCGCAGCAGGGTGACGATAGGCTTGCGGCCCGGGGGCAACTCGTCGATGACCGAGACGTCGAGGTCGCCGTAGACGGTCATGGCGAGGGTGCGCGGAATGGGGGTGGCGGTCATCACCAACACGTGGGGCGGGGTGGTGTTTTTTGTCCAGAGGCGGGCGCGCTGCATTACGCCGAAACGGTGTTGCTCGTCGATGACGACAAAGCCGAGGTTGTGGAATTTCACGCGGTCTTCGATGACGGCGTGGGTGCCGATGAGTATGTGGAGCGAGCCGTCGGCCAATTGAGATTCGATCAGTTCGCGTTGCTTTTTTGAGGTAGAGCCCGTAAGGAGCTTTACGTTGATGCCGATAGGTGCGGCCAGGGCGTTGATGGTTTCGAAATGCTGTGTAGCGAGGATTTCGGTGGGGGCCATGAGGCAAGCCTGGGTGGAGTTGTCTAAGGCGATGAGCATACACATCAGCGCGACGAGAGTTTTACCGCTGCCGACGTCGCCTTGCAGCAGGCGGTTCATCTGTCGGCCACTGTTCATGTCGGCACGTATCTCTTTGATGACTCGCTTTTGGGCACCGGTTAGCTCAAATGGGAGCTGCGTTGAATAGAATGTGTTGAAATAGTAGCCGATGTGGGGGAAGCGGTGGCCGACGAGCGACGATTTGCGACGACGGCTATAGCGCTGAATGTTGAGCTGCAACAGAAACAGCTCTTCGAATTTCAGGCGCAAGCGTGCGCGTTGGAGCTGAGTATTGTCGGTAGGGTTGTGGACGATGCGCAGGGCGTCTAAAGCGCCCATGAGCTTGTTGCGGCGGAGGATGTCGTCGGGGATGGGGTCGACGAGCTGATGTATCGACGAGAGGGCGGTCTGAATCCACGTGAACAGCGTGCGCGACGAGATGCCGCGGTTGCGCAGTTTCTCGGTAAGGGGGTAGACCCCGCGCATGCCGGTTGTGGCGCGCACAGAGTTGACGGGGTCGACCTCGGGGTGAACCATGCTCCAGCGCCCGTTAAACTGAGTGGGCTTGCCAAAGATGATATATTCGTTGCCGATGGCGTAGGCGTCTTTGATTTCGCGCAGGCGGTTGAACCATACCACCTCTAAGGTGGCTGTGCCGTCTGAGAATAGACCTATCAGGCGAGTTTTGGCGCCGACGCCCTGTGTGGCAAAACTGACGAAACTGCCGCGAATCTGCACCGACGGCATCTCGCCCGAGAGTTGGCGTATGGGGTAGGTCTGTGAACGGTCGATGTAGTGGTTGGGAAAATGGTGGAGCAGGTCGTAGTAATTGTGTATGCCCAACTCTTTTTCGAGCAGTTGGGCGCGGGTCGGACCGATGCCCTTGATGAATTTGGTTTCCAACCTCAGCAGCGAAATCATTGTTGTTGGAGCTTAAGCAGGGTTTGGGCCAGCGCGAGGTCGGCGGGGTTGGTGACTTTGATGTTGGTAGGCTCGCCTCGGGCGATAACCAGGTTGGTGAAGCCGGCAGCTTCGACGACCGAAGCGTCGTCGGTCATGGTAGGCTCGTAGGGGCGGCGATAGGCGCTGCGCAATACGCCTAAGGGGAACGTCTGAGGCGTCTGCACGGCTACGAAGCGACTGCGGTCGACGGCTGTTGAACGGTTGCCGTCGACAGCGCGCAGCGAGTCGGTGACAGCTACTCCGGGGATGACTCCGTCGGCGTCGGCCACTTGCGAGGCCAAGCGCTCAATCATTGCGGTAGGCACCAAGGGGCGGGCGCCGTCGTGAACCATGACGATGGCCTCGTCGTCGGCCTGTAGCTCCATGACGGCATTGCGCACCGACTCCCAGCGTGTAGCCCCGCCATATACTATTTTAGGCGAGGCGAAGCCATTGCCGGCACAAAGCTCGAGCCAAAATGCTTCCATCGTCTTGTCGAGCACTACGATGATGTGGCTGCGGTCGATGGCCGCGGCGAAGCGGTCGATAGTCGTCATCAAAA
Organism: uncultured Barnesiella sp.; assembly: GCA_964490275.1. Lineage (GTDB taxonomy): Bacteria > Bacteroidota > Bacteroidia > Bacteroidales > Muribaculaceae > JAGBWK01. The sequence goes on along the minus strand of CAZBBL010000049.1, from coordinate 7,641 downwards.
GCGGACGGCCGTCGAGGTCGAGAAATTGCTTTGGCATCGTGCCGCCAAAGCGTGAGCCGCGTCCGGCGGCGACGATAATAGCGAAGGTTTCTACCATAAAGGCAAAGTTAGTATATTTTTTCAATAATCTTTCGCAACGGCGTTCAAAAAACAGCGAGAGGATGGGCCGTTTGTGGCGCATCCTCTCGTGGAATAAGGTTGGTTGAGAGCGTGTCGGTCTCTTATTTGATGCCGAGTTGAGCTTTTACCAAGGGGGTAACGTCGGTGACGTCAGAACCGATGTAGGCAGGCACTTCAGCGGGGAAAATCATGGTGAAGTTGTTGTTGGTGCCTACGGTTTTGATGGCTTTGATCATCTTTTCTTGGATGGGCTGCATCAGTTCGGCTTGTTTCTTTTCGAGGTCTTGTTGAGCTGTTTGAGCAAATTGTTGAGCTTTGGTGTTGCGCTCTTGGAGCTCTTGCAGACGGCGATCTTTGATAGATTGAGCTGTAGAGGCGTCGGCGTCGAGTTTTTGATATTCAGCGTAGAGTTTTTGGAACTCTTCTTGGATTTTAGCGTACTCGTCTTCGTATTGTTTAGATGTTTCGGCGAGAGTTTTCTCAGCTTGAGCTACTTCGGGCATAGCGGCGAGAATCTCTTGAGCGCTGACAACGCCAAATTTGGGAGCTTGAGCTGCTACGCACATGGGCAGTGCCACGGCAATAGCTAAGAGGATTTTCTTAATCATTTGGATGTGTATAGTTTTGGTTTATATATTCTTTTTGGTTGAGCCGGGCGAGGCTCTGAAAATGCAAAGATAGGCGTTTTATTTTGAATAGCCTAATTTGGCGAGCACTTCGTTGCTGACGTCGATACGGGGCGAGGCGAAGATGATGTCGGAGGCTGAGGCGCGGTCCATAATCATTTGATAGCCTTTCTCCTCGGCCACTTTCTTGGTGGCGTTGTAGATATCGTCTTGAATAGGTTTCAGCAGGGTTTGGCGTTTTTTGTAGAGCTCGCCTTCGGGGCCGAAGTATTTTTGTTTGAGTTCGGTAGCTTCTTTTTCTTTAGCTACAATCTCTTCTTCGCGTTTCTTCACTTGGTCGTCGGTGAGGAACACTTTGTCTGACATATAAGATTTGTAGAGGTTGTCGGCTTCGGTATAGACGTTGTCTACCTCTTTTTGCCAGCGTTGAGAGAGCTGGCTGAGTTGCTCATTGGCCATTTCGTAGGATGGAACGTTTTTGAGGATATATTCCATGTCGACGAGGGCAAATTTTTGGGCGTTGGCAGCTACGGTGCACGCCACGATGAACATCAGTGATAGAAATAGTTTTTTCATTTTGTCGAGAGAATTGATAGATGATGAAACTATGTTGTTTTTTTATTAAGACGTTTTTTGTCGCGAAAAGTTTATTCTGCGTTGTCGAGATTAGAATTCCTGACCGAGAATAAAGTGGAAGTTGCTGCCGCCTTTGGTGCCAAACACTTTGTCGAAACCGTAGGCCCAGTCGATACCCATCATGCCGACCATAGGCAGGTAGATGCGGACGCCGACGCCGGCGCTGCGTTTCAGGTCGAAGGGCGAGAAGTTTTTGACTTTGGTCCAAGCGTTACCGCCTTCAGCAAAGGCCAAACCATAGATGGTGGTCGAGGGTTGGAGCATGAAGGGGAAGTGGAGCTCAACGCCGAAGCGGGTGTAGGCGTAGCCTTCAGAACCCCATGGGGTCAAGGCGCCGTTGTCGTAACCGCGCAGGGCGATGGTTTCGGTGGCGTAGGAGTAGCCGCTGCCCGACATACCGTCGCCGCCGACGTAGAATGTTTCAAACGGTGTGCGCAGATATTTGTTGTAGCTGCCAATCAAACCGATGTCGGCGCGGGTCATCAACACCAGAGTGTAGGTTTCGGCGTTGTTAAGCGGGGTGTATGTGCGAGAGCGGAAACGTAGTTTCCAGTATTCAATCCAGCGATAGAGCTCTTTTTTGGCGTCGGCGGTGTTGGCTTCGCTAAGTGCTTTCCAGTCTTTGCCACGTTGGAAGAGCGAGGCGGGAGGCGTCAGTTGCAGGTTGAGCGAGAAGGTCGAACCGCGACGTGTGTATGTGGGGTTGTCGATAGAGCTGCGGGCGAGTGTAAGACCGAGCACGATAGCGTTAGACGTACCGTTGTTCATGTAGTAGAGGTATTCCCAGTTTTTGAGGTTATACCAGTTGTATGAGAGCTCGGTGGTGAAGGTGAAGTAGTCGTCGGGCCAGTTCAAGCGTTTACCCAAGCCGATGGTGACGCCGGCCATTTGCAAGAGCTTGTTGGGGTCGTAGGCGTTCTCGATGGCGTTTTGGTAGTAGTCGCTGTTGTAGTAGCTTGAGTTGTAGCCGTAGTAGTATGACGAGCTTGCCCAGTTGCTGTTGTAGTAGCTTGAGTTGACACCGGTTTGACGGCTATAGTAGGCCGAAACCGAGAGCGAGTTGGGACGCTTGCCGCCAAACCATGGGTCGAGGAACGACACCGAGTAGGCTTGATAATAGCGGGCGTTGGTTTGGGCGCTGATGGTGAATGTCTGTCCTTCGCCTTGGGGAATGAGTCCGCGGTAGGAGTCGGGACGGAAGAGGTTTTTGATTGAGAAGTTGGTAAACTTCAGCGACAACTTACCGATGATACCGGTTTGGCCCCAACCGAGCGAGAACTCTACTTGGTCGTTGGCTTTCGACTCGAGGTTGAAGACGACGTCGACCGTACCGTTTTCTTCGTTGGGTTGTACGTCGGGTTGCATATTTTCCGGGTTGAAGTGGCCCGTTTGGGCTATTTCACGCAACGAGCGTATCAGGTCGTTTTTGCTGAACAGTTCGCCGGGGCGCACACGCAGGTCGCGACGAATCACCTTTTCGTAGAGGCGGTCGTTACCATTGATGACCACTTTGTTGACGTGGGCTTGCGGGCCTTCAAACATGCGCATTTCCAAGTCGATAGAGTCGCCGTGGATATTTTTCTCGATAGGCACGAGTTGGAAGAATAGGTAGCCGTTGTCCATATAGTAGTTAGACACGGCGTCGTCGTCTTCGCTGGTGCGTTTTTTCAAGAGGGTTTGGTTGTAGACCGAGCCGGGAGTGATGCTCAGCACGTTGTTGAGGAAGTCGGTGCTATAGACGGTGTTACCTACCCAGTTGATATCGTTGATGTAGTATTTTTTGCCTTCTTCAACCGAGAGATAGACGTCGACGCTCTTCTCGTTGTATTGAGCTACGCTGTCGCTCAATATCTTGGCGTCGCGATAACCTTTTTCGTTGTATTTCTCGATGATGTGGTCGAGGTCGTCTTGATAGTCGCTTTCGACAAATTTTTTCTGTTTGAAGAGGTTGAGGATGTCGCCATTTTCGTTGGTTTTCTTCATGGCGTTTTTGACGGTTTTGTCAGAGAGCACTTTGTTGCCGTCGATATAAATCTTGTGTACCTTAATCTTGTCGTGCTTGTTGACGCGAATGTCGACAATCATTTCGTTTTTGTGTGAGAGGTCTTCGTGGCGAGTAATCTCTACTTTGGCGTTGCCAAAACCTTTGTCGGAATAATATTTTTTTACGATTGCGATGGCACGGTTGACGTCGTTTTGGGTGATTTGGTTGCCTTTGAGCATTTGCAGACGTTTTTCCAAGTCTTCGCGTTCGCTCTTTTTGACGCCGTAATAGTTTACTTCGGCGATGCGTGGGTGAGTGCGCAATACGATTTCCAACCATGCTTTGTTGCCACAAGTTTTCTCGACCTTGATTTGGGCTTGAGCAAACAAGCGTTGGCGCATCAGTCGTTTAGCAGCGGTGGTGATTTCGTTGCCGGGGATTTCTACTTTGTCGCCGACTTTGAGGCCGGTAAATCCGAGGATTACCATGTCGTCGTAGTTTGGCGCACCGCTGATTTTGATATCGGCAATTTCGTAGGTGCGAGCTACGCCCTGATAGCTGAATGTCGGGTTGTAGATAGTGTCATTAGGCGTTTGAGCGAATAGGCCTAACGATGAGCAGAGGAGTGTAGCGAACAGTAGGAATCTGTATGGCATGATTGTGGAAATGATGGTCGTGGTTTTAAATTAGTTGTTCAGAAGTCAGGCCGAAGCGGCGTTCGCGGCTTTGGTAGCTGACGATGGCGTCGATGAAATCTTGTTTAGAGAAATCGGGCCAAAAACGGTCGGTTATAATTAGTTCGGTATATGCGATTTGCCAGAGCAGGAAGTTGCTGATGCGTTTGTCGCCGCCGGTGCGGATAAGCACATCGGGGTCGGGGACATTGGCGGTGCAGAGGTTGGCTGCAATGGTGTTGTCGTCGATAGTTTCGGGGTCGAGCTCGCCGGCGGCAGCTTTGCGAGCTATTTCGCGGCAAGCTTTGGTGATTTCCCAACGCGAAGAGTAGCTCAGAGCCAACAGCAGGGTCAGACCGGTGCAATGAGCGGTGTCGGCGATGCAGCGTCCGAGGCGTTCGCGAGCAAACTCGGGCAGACGGTCAAAGTCGCCAATCATGGTCAGGCGCACGTTGTTGCTGATCAAGTCGGGGGTTTCGCGTTCGATAGCGACGACAATGAGGTTCATCAGCGCGTCGACTTCGTTTTGGGGGCGGTTCCAATTCTCGGTAGAGAAGGCGTAGAGAGTGAGGTATTTCACGCCGACTTCAGAGGCAATTTCGGTGATGCGTCTGACGGTATTGACACCCTCGACGTGGCCTTCGGTGCGGTCGAGTCCGCGCGCTTTGGCCCAACGGCCGTTGCCGTCCATGATGATAGCAACGTGGGCGGGAATGTTGGCTTTGTTTAGCAAGTTAGTCGAGTAGCTGTCCATAAGAGATTAGTCGACATAGTGGCAAGTGACGCATCGCTTGCCAAATTCATAGGTTATAGATATGCAAAAGTTGGAATACCAATCGGTGTTTTTGGCAAATGAGCTTTTGATTTGGTATAAATCGGTAAGCTCACCGTCGACCTTGTCGCCGAAGACTTTTGTCATCGTAAACTCTGCTCCGAGGTTCCAGCGTTCGCTGAGTTTATATTTCAAACCGATGCCCATAGGAATGTTTGGAGCAAAGGAGTTGATGCCGTCGCAGGTGGCCAGGGTAAAGCCGATGCCGATAGTGAGATAGGGCGACCATCGGCGCAGCTTTTTGTAGGTTTCGCCTATGCCGTAGGCAAAGAAGTTGCATTCGCCGCGGAAGCCCAAGTCGTAGGCTTGGCCTTTAAACGAATATTGCTCGCCATTGGGGTAATAGTTGTCGTAGTCGGCTGTGTCGCCGCTCAGCGAAAGGGTGTTAAACACAGCGCGGAGTGTCCAACGAGTGTTTATCAGATAGCGAGCCGACAGGCCGGCCGAAAATCCGGGGTGCTTCAATAAATTAGTATTGGCTTCGCCCAGATAGCCGCTCATGCCCAATTGAGCTCCGACATCAAATTTATATGTCTCCTCTTGGGCATAGCCTCCGAGGGGTGCCCCAAGGCATCCTATGCAAATGGCTAATATCAAGAGTAAACGTTTCATGTCGAATGGTCGCGCTTGTTGCGAAGCGAAATTATTGAAGCGGTTTGAATGTCAGGCGATTGATGACACCTTTCCAGACGGTCGGGCAGAGGTAGCCAAATCCGTCATATCCGCCGAATAGGTAGATATAGGGTGTTTCCCACGAGGTGATAGGCTCTGTGGCACGCGATTGAGGCATACCGTAGTCAATCGACCACCAGCGGGGCACTGCCAACGGCTGATATTCGCGCCAAGCCGAAGCCGAGCGAGAGTCGGTGTATGTGGTGTTGAAAATAAGCGGTTGAGCGTCGTACATCGCGGGGATGTAGGTCGGTAGTTGGAGCATTTCGTCGCCGAGGTTCCAATTGATACCGTTGTCGCGTGACACGTAGACGCTGCTTTGAGCCAACTGAGCATTCTTGCCGAGCATCACGATGAGCACGGGCAGCTTGGTTGTATTCCAATTGGTTGTGTCGGTCTCGGTGACATAGTAGGCAAACGATGAGGCGTCGGAAATCTTTGTTGGGAAGCTTTTTGAGATGCAAGCCCAAGAGTTGCCGTCGTAGCCCCAAACGGTGTTTGTCAAGCTGCCGTCGGCAGTTTTGCCACCAATCATGAGGGTTTGAGGTTCGTTGGCCCATTTGTTTGATATAGAGATTGTTGAGCCGGTGTTGCTGATGGGGAAACCGTTGGCTACGGCTGTACTCATTGTTGCTGGATAGGTCACTGTGGTGTAGCTACCGTTGACGTTTTCGACACCCAACAGACGCGATTGGTGAGCGCCGTAGATGTGGCTCCAAGTTTGTCCGGTGGTTTGCCATGTCAGGCCTTTGTCGGCCGATTTGTAGAGTTCGCCTTTGTCGGCTAAGATATAGAGGGCATCGTCGGTGGCCGTCAGCGAGCTGATGTTGGGGGTGAAGGTTGGAGTGATTGACTTGGTTTCCCAATTGTCGGCAGCGGGGTCGGTAGAGTAGGCGATGCAATAGCTTTGGCCGTCGGTGGTGAGGCAGACGGCTGTGTCGTCAAGCTTAACTGTCTTTTGTTGAGTGGGGCTCGACAACGAAGTAGGCAGAGCGCGGTAAGCCAATTTGTTCCAATAGAGCGAGTCGGGCACTACCTGATGTACGTTGACGTGAATCATGTAGTCGCGTTGGGCTTTGGAGTCGTACGATACGAGGTGGAGCTTCACCGGTCCGTTGGTAAAGTTGATGCTGTCGGTAGAGTTGGTAAGGTAGTTGACAGTCGAAGTAGAGCCGTCGGCGGCGGGCACGGTCAGCTCAACTACAGAACACGCATCGGTGGAGATGCTTACCAATAGTTTTGATACGTCGGTGCCGTAGGGGAGAGAGTCGGCATTATAGATTTGAGCGTTGACCAGGTCGATAGAGAAGAATACCGAGTCTAAGTTGTTGAGTATGTCATCATTGTCGACCAAAGAGAAGGCACTAACCATAGTGCTGCTGTATGTGTATTCAGCGTCGGAGATACTGTCGTCGTTGCAAGCGGAGAATGCGCTGACGCATGTAGCTCCTAAGATGAAGAGTGCGAGTTTCTTATGCATGAGATATTATTTTTCAATTTGCAAAGTTAACACAAATTCTATAAATGGTATGTGTATAGGGGTTAAAAATAGTTAGTATTGATTGATGAAAGTCTTTTGATTGCACGGTATTGCGCGGTTTTTGATGCAAAATTGGCGGTTTTAAGCCGTCGGTAGTGAACTTTTGTAGCATCAACAAAAAAGTTGCTTCGCAAACTTTTCCACCAACATTGTAGGGGCGTGATTCATCGCTACCGCTCCCATCAACCGCCTCATCCTCAAAGGTATGCGCTATGTTTGTAGGGGCGAAATCCATTTCGCCCGCCACCCTCAACCGCCTGAATGATTGCTATTTGCGTCGCTGACGCTCCGCTCGGGAGAAATGAATTTCGCCCCTACATCGTTGCTGCCACCCACCATCATCCACTCGACAGAAGTGACATTTTGTCGCCCTTCCCCCTCCTGCCCGCACTACCTTTGCGAGCAAATGAAAAAACTCATACATCAACTCCGCCGCGATTGCAACCCCGTTGCCGTCGACCACAGCCGATTCTTCCGGCAGTGGCTCGGCCAACCCATCAACCCCTACCAAAAAGACATCATCTCGATGCTCGAGCGCATTCGCGAGCACGGAGCCA
>CAZBBL010000048.1:0-12691 GCA_964490275.1 uncultured Barnesiella sp. | reverse complement strand
CCTCGTCGATGAGTTTGCGCTCTTGGCTCTTCATCGAAGGGTCGCCAATCATACCGGTTGCGCCGCCTACCAATGCTATGGGGCGGTGTCCGGCGCGTTGCAGATGTTTGAGCATCATTACGCCTACCAAGTGGCCGATGTGCAGCGAGTCGGCTGTCGGGTCGATGCCGAGATATGCTGTGGTCATCCCTTTTTTAAGCTGTTCGTCAGCGCCCGGAGTGACGGTGTGAATCATTCCGCGCCAAGTGAGTTCTTCTATAAAATCCATATGATTGGTTTAAAGCTATGTATTATAGTTTCGTTATTATTATTTGAGCAGCGCGAGAGCCTCGCCGATGCGACGCATGGCTTCGCGGATGTTGTCGTCGGATGTGGCATAGCTCAAGCGGATATATCCGTCGAGACAGAAGGCTGCACCGTCGACTGTCGCTACGTGGGCTTGGTCGAGCAGGTAGAGTGCCAATTCGCCCGACGAGGTTATCGTGCGGCCGTTGTAGCTCTTGCCGATAAACGATGTGACGCGAGGGAACAGGTAGAATGCGCCTTGAGGCTCATTGCATTCCAATCCCGGGATGGCCTTGGCCAGGCTCACTACCAAGTCGCGACGGCGACGAAACGCTTGACACATCTCGCCGACGCAGTCTTGCGGGCCGTTGTAGGCCTCTTCAGCTGCTTTCTGAGCTATCGACGAGCAGCCCGAGGTGTATTGGCTTTGGAGCTTGTTGACAGCCTTTGCGAGCCACAGCGGAGCGGCGCAGTAGCCGATACGCCAACCGGTCATCGCGTAGGCTTTGGAAACGCCGTTGATGACTACCACACGGTCGGCAATCTCTTTAAACGAGGCCAACGATGTGAAGCTGCCGGTGAAGTTGATATGCTCATAAATTTCGTCGGCAAGCACGATGATATTGGGATGGCGAGCTATTACGTCGACTAAGCCTTGGAGCTCCTCACTGGTATAGACGCTGCCGGTAGGGTTTGACGGCGAGCAGAGCAACACCATGCGAGTATTGTCGGTGATGGCTGCCTCGAGCTTCTCGGGCGAAATCTTAAAATCTTCCTCGAGCGTTGTCGGCACGAGCACGTTGGTGCCGCGAGCCAATTTCACCATTTCTACGTATGACACCCATGCCGGTGTAGGTATTACCACCTCATCGCCCGGGTTAATCACCGAGAGAATGACATTGCAAAGAGCTTGTTTTGCTCCGTTCGACACTACAATCTGCTCCGGAGCAAAGTCAACGCCGTTTTCGCGTTTGAGTTTGGCCGAAACAGCTTTTCTCAACGACATATAGCCCGGAACCGGGGTATAGAACGTGAAGTTGTCGTCGATGGCACGATGTGCAGCAGCCTTGATATGGTCGGGCGTGTTAAAGTCGGGCTCGCCGACTGACAAGTTGATTACGTCGACACCTTGCGCTTTTAGTTCGTTGCTTTTTTGCGACATAGCGAGAGTTGCCGAGGGAGATAGTGATTGGATAAGCTCTGAGATATGTGTCATTGTTGTAAATTATAATTTAGCGCAAATATAGGCAATTTTTGTGTAAAATCAGTTGCTTTTGGCTGCTTTAGATTTCAAAATCAGTCGAGGAGGTCGGGACGCAGGCGACGTGTGCGCTCCATGGCTTGCTCATAGCGCCACTGACTGATTTTCGCCTCATGTCCCGAAAGCAATATGTCGGGCACGCGCCAACCTTTGTAGTCGGCCGGACGTGTATATACCGGCGGCGCCAACAGGTTGTCTTGGAACGAGTCAGACAGCGCGCTCTGCTCGTCGCCGATAGCGCCCGGTATCAGTCTCACTATCGCGTCTGAGATAATGATGGCCGGCATCTCTCCGCCGGTCAACACATAGTCGCCTACCGACAGCTCGCGCGTGATTAGATGCTCTCTGATGCGATAGTCAATGCCTTTGTAGTGGCCACAAAGTATGATGATGTTGTTGAGCATCGACATACTATTGGCGATAGGTTGATTGAAGGTCTCGCCGTCGGGCGAAGTGAAAATCACCTCGTCGTAGTCGCGTTGCGATTTCAACTCGGCGATACAACGGTCGATCGGCTCTATCTGCATCACCATGCCGGCCTCGCCGCCAAAGGGGTAGTCGTCGACTTTGCGATGCTTGTTGGTTGTATAGTCGCGTAGGTTGTGTACGGCAAACTCTACGAGCCCTTTGTCTTGGGCACGCTTGAGTATCGAGCAGTTCAACGGCGAGTCAAACATCTCGGGCAGTACGGTCAATATATCTATTCTCATGCGTGTTATCTTCGTTCAATCAGCAAAGTTAGCGGTTTTGCGTGAGATAACGCCGATAAGGCCGAGCTTTTAACATTTTTCCGCTCAGAGGATGGCTGCAACCTCTTTGAAGGCGTGGCGTGTAGAGGTGCCGTCGGCGTGTTGCAGGGTGATGAAACCCATAGGGTCTACGTCGACAATCGATGCCTCAAATTGTTGGCCTTCGGCATCAACATAGGGGTGGAAACCGATGCGACGCCATAGGTGAGCCATATATTCTTGGGCTGTAGCTTCGCCATGCTCGGCGTCTTCGGCCTCCAAACGGTGGCATAGGTTGTTGGCCAACTCGGTTTTTACCTGCTCGAGATTCAGAGGCGCCTCACACAGTTGTGCCAGCGACACGGGGTTGGGCGCGTCAGAGACAAATACCGTCTGGTTGACGTTGAGACCCACGCCGATTATTGAGCGCACGATGTCGTTGCCGGCGATAGAGTTTTCGATAAGTATGCCGGCAATTTTGCGGTCGTCGACATAGATATCGTTGGGCCATTTCACTGAGATATTGCTCTCCATCGGCAGAAATTGGGCCACAGTGTCGGCCACAGCCAAGGCTACGGCACGTGAGATGGCAAATTGACGATCGGCCGAGATGTTTTCGGGACGCATCAACATCGACAGCGTGATATTGGCTCCCGGCTCAGCCTCCCAGCTGTTGCCGCGCTGTCCGCGACCTGCCGTTTGATTGCGAGCTGTGACGATGGTGTAGTTGTCTGCCTCGGGCAGCGAGCGCAGATAAGTGTTGGTCGAATCTACGCTTTCAAGTGAGATTAGTTTCATTCGATAGTGAGTGTACGTGAGTTATCAGTAGGGTCAACGTCGATGCGCACCTTTACGGTGTCGTCGGGGAGCAAGTCTTCGATACGTTCGGGCCATTCCAACAGGCAGAGAGCGCCGGAGTCGAAATAGTCTTCGATGCCAATCTCCAAAGCGTCATCGATGTTCTCCAAACGATAGAGGTCGAAGTGGTAGATTAGTTCGGCCGTAGTGTCAGAGCGATATTCGTTGACGATGGCAAACGAAGGCGACGATGTCGAGTCGTCCTCGACGCCCAATGCACGACACAGAGCGTTGATAAATGTGGTTTTGCCGGCGCCCATCTCGCCATAGAAGGCAAAGACGGTGTTGTCGCCCATTAATTCTACAAAGCTGCGGGCTGCGCTGTCTATCTCGGCAGCCGTGTTGATTTTGATTTTCTGCATAGCTATTAACGTTGTTTCGGTGTGAGGGTGATTAACGGCACGAGCATCTCCTCTAATGAGATGCCACCATGCTGGAACGTGCCGGTATAGTATTGTACGTAGTAGTTGTAGTTGTTGGGATAGGCAAAAAAGTCGTGGCGTCCGGCGAAGATATATGTCGACGAGACGTTGGGCGAGGGCAGGCCAAAGCGCTCGGGACGCTTTATCTCATACACTTGCTTGGCGTTGTAACTGAGGTTTTTGCCTACCTTATAGCGGAGGTTGGTGTTTGTGTTTTTGTCGCCTACCACCTTTAGCGGGTTGTCGACGCGTATGGTGCCATGGTCGGTGGTGAGTATCACCTTATAGCCGTTGTCGGCGATGGCTCTGAATAGGTCGAGGATATTGGAATGCTTAAACCACGACTCGGTAATCGAGCGATAGGCGGCGTTGTTTGAAGCCAACTCGCGTATCATCTTCGACTCCGTACGTGCGTGAGAGAGCATATCGATAAAGTTGACTACGACCACGTTGAGGTCGTTGACTTTGAGATTGGCGAAATCTTTGAGCAGACGTTCACACGCAACCGAGTCGTTGAGCTTGTTGTAAGAGAAGCGATAGTTGAGGCGATAGCGCTCAAGCAACGTCGCTATCAGAGGCGACTCGTTGAGGTTTTTCCCTTCTTCCTCCTCTTCGTCGACCCACAAATCGGGGAACATACGCGCTATCATATCGGGCATCAGGCCGGAGAATATGGCGTTGCGAGCATACTGAGTCGCCGTCGGCAATATCGATGTGTAGAGGCGTTCGTCGAAGGTGAAATACTCGTTCAACAACGGCTTCACCATCTGCCATTGGTCCCAACGGAAGTTGTCGATAAGTATGAAAAACAGCTTCTCGCCCGAATTGAGCAGCGGAAACACGCATTTTGGGAATATGTTGTCGCTCATCAGCGGACGGTTTTGGCTGTTGGGCCCTACCCAATCTTCGTAGTTGAGCTTCACAAACTTGTAGAACGAGGTCTCGGCCTCTACACGCTGCATCTCCAACAGTGAGTCCATGTCGGTCTCGGCCGCCGAGAGCTTCATGTCCCAATAGACGATTTTCTCATAGAGGCTCTTCCAATCTTCGAGAGTCTCGGCGCGATTGATGGCGTCGGCGATATTGGCAAACTCTTGGCGATAGTCGGTGGTGGCTTGCTCAGCCACGAGGCGTTCAGAGTGGAGATTTTTCTTTATCGAGAGCAATATCTGATTGGGGTTTACCGGCTTGATGAGGTAGTCGGCAATGTTGTTGCCTACAGCTTGGTCCATGATGTTTTCCTCCTCGCTCTTGGTAATCATTATCACCGGCACGGTGGGCACTACCTGCTTGATGCGCTGCAAGGTCTCCAATCCGGTCAATCCCGGCATATTTTCGTCGAGGATTATCAAGTCGAAATGTTGGTGCTGCACCATATCCAGGGCGTCGCGACCGTTGTTGACGGTCACCGGCTCGTAGCCTTTGCTGCGCAAAAACAATATATGGGGCTTGAGAAGGTCTATCTCATCGTCGGCCCAGAGTATTCGATATTGGCTCATAATAGCTGGAGTTTTCAAGGATTCATCAATAGCGGGTCGTCATCGTCGCCTTCGCTACCCGTTGGATAGTCGGGCTCAACAACCTTCTTAGCCGGCGTCTCGGGAGCTTTGACCGGCTCCTTAATAGGTTCCTTAGCCGGAGTCTCAGGAGTTTTGACCGGAGTCTCAACGGGCGTTTCAACAGGAGCCTCAACTGTAGTTTCAACGGGAGTTTCGATCGGTGTCTCAATAGCTTCAGGTGCTTCAATAGCGTCAGGTGCTTCAGGAGCAACGGCGTCGTCGGTGGGCTCAGTTGTTTCGGGGCTTTCGGTCGGTTCTTCGGGGAGTCCGTAAGATTCGCCGAATATTTCGGGCGGAAGCACGCGCTCTTCAGTGTCGCGATAGGTTTTGTCGGCGGCAAAGCGGAAGTAGTCGTCAAATGAGCGACCTTCGTTGATAAGCGTCTCGAAGTTTTTGACACTTATCACTACCGGACGTACTTGCGACGGCAGTTGCAGTTGAGTGTCCTCTGAGAGTATCTTGCGATAGTGGTTGAGCTCGCGCAGGTTGTCAAACGGTTTTATAATCAACAGTCCGAGGCGGCCAAAGTTCATCTGCTCGAGGTCGAAGTCTTTCACTACAAACGATGAGAAATTGTGGCGTGCTACATCATAGAGAAGTTGGTTTGGCGCCACTTCGTCGGTCGGATAGAGCAATATCAGCAGTTGGCTGTCGTCGGGGTTGAGGTCAAATTCAATCGGGGTGTCGTTGGCGGTGGCCGTAGAGTCGTTGCCGAGGCGTATGTCCCAAATCATGCCACGCATATTCGACGTTCCGGCGTTGAGTTTGCGACCGGCGTTGAGGCCTTTGATGTAGGCCGATGCGTAGGGGGTAAGGTCGGTGTCGGGATAGCGTTGAAGCATCGTCGTCAGCGACTCTTTAAATTGGTCGGGCTTGTTTTCGGTGACGTAGGCCAGGGCGTCGATAAACATAAATTTGGGCATTATCTTGCTCATCGGGAAGTCGCGCGACATTTCGGCATAAGCCTCGTGGACACGCTTGTTTTTGTTGGCGAGATAGGCTTCGTAGGCTTCGTCGTAGAGCTGCTGCTGGCGCGCATCCATCTGACGCAGGTTCTCGATATAGCGTGGATCGGCCATCGCTTTGCCATAGTTTGAGTCGGCAAATTGCTCGACAATCAACAGGCGGTAGTGCTCGGCCATAGCGGTGTCGCCCGAGCGCACATACATCAGGTAGAGGTTGTAGTAGGTGTCGAGGCGATAGACGTTGTCGGGATAGCGTTCGAGCAGGCGGTTAAACTCGGTTTCGGCAGCGGGGAAGTCCTCGAGCTTGTCTTTGAGTATGACGCCCATGTTGTAGAGACCCTCTTGGATTACATCGTTGGCCACGGCGCGCTCTTTGTCGTCCTTGGGTATCTGTTTTAGGTAGTATTCTACAAAGTGGGGGTCGTCGGCCTGTTTCGAAGCTTTTTCGTCGTCGGGATTGCCTTCTCCATTTTCGCCCCCTTCGCCCCCTTCGGCGCTGTCGGCATTGTCGGGGTTGTCGCTCTCGTCGGAGTTTTCTTCGGTGGTAAATGCATACGAGGCTTTGTTGCGGCGGCGCCAGTCGTCCTCAAGTTTGCGGCTGCCCCAACGGCGTTGGAAGTCGGTTTTGCCGGCGGTGACTGTCGCACTGTTGTAGAAATACCACGAGTCGTCGGTGTTGAGCGTATAAGTCGTAGGTGTGTTGGCGTTGGTTTGCGATGATTGTTGAGCGGCTTGATTGGCGAGATACTCTTCGCGGCGAGCCTTTTCAGCCTCCTCGGCCTCTTTCTTTTTGAGCTCGGCGATGAGGCGCTCGGCCACGGCGGTTTGCTCCTCGACGGTCATATACGACAGTTTCAACAGCGAGTCTTGCAGCGTGACGTTGGCGGCATAGACAGCGAGCTCGTCGAGGTTGTCGGAGCGTCGTTTGAGTGTCTTGTAGTCGGGGTAGTTGTCGGGGATTTGAGGCAGCGCTTCGGCGTAGCATGGTTGAGCTTTGACGTATTCGCCTTTGTCGTAGTAGAGGCCTCCGAGTTTGAGTTGAGCCAAGGCGCGGTCGATGCCTTTGCGAGTCGACTTGTCGACGGCCAAGGCGTAGTTTGACATGGCTTTGGCTGTGTCGCCACGCGATAGATATAGGTTGCCGATGGCATAGTAGATTTGGTCGAGATAGGTTTTGTTGCGGTCGTAGCGCGTCATGCGTTGCAGCGCTTTTACTTCAGGCTCGATGTTTGTGCCGGTAAACACTTCGCTCTGCTTGATGCGGGCGTTAAACTTGGTGCGATATGTGGCCGAATTGCTACTGCCGGCGCTTTTAAACGCTTTATACGCTCCTTGGTTGTCGCCGGTGCGTTCCATGACCTGACCCAAGAGAAAGTTGAGGCGAGGCTTTTGCGAGCCCTTGGCGTCGGCTACGGCTTGTTGCAGATAGGGGATAGCTTTTTCGTAGTCTTTGCTTTGAATTTGGAAGTCGGCCGAGGTGAGATTGTAGAGATAGCGCAAGGTTTTGTTGTCGGCTACTTGCTCGGGTTTGATGCGGCGCAAAATGGTTTCGGCTTCAAACAGCCAGTCGAGCGAACAGTAGCTGCGTGCTTGCCATATTTGAGCTTCGAGCACGGTTTGCGGCAGCCATGTGAAGTGTTTGCTGATATAGAAAAATGTTGAGGCTGCGCCCAAGAAATCGCCGTTGTTAAACTGCGAGCGGCCCATCATCATCCAAGCGTTGTGGAGAAATGGATTATACTCTTCGCGCTTGAGCCAAGCTTTATATTCGGGGTCGGAGCTGCGGCCGGCTTTGCGTGCCGGTTTTTTCTTGATTGAGCGCAGCTGTATGGCCTTTTGGGCTTTCTCGATAGAGCGGTCGAAGTTGCCGGAGGGTTGTGGCGATTTAGGGTTGCGACGAGCCTCGGCGGGGTGAACAAACACCAGTTGAGAATAGTCGTCTTCGTATTTGTTCTCCATGTCGGCGAGAGTCTCCTTATAGTGGGTGTCGCCGTTGTAGTAGATGTTATAGCGAGTGATGAAGGCTTGATAGTTGCGCGAGGCTGCGGTGTTTTTCTTTGGCGAGCAAGAGCTTGCCAAAGCGAGGGCGACGATGCCTGCCGTCAGAGATGCGGTGATATTTCTAAGTAGCCTCTTCATCACTGATTTATAACGTTATAGATACTCGGTTTATTGCTCTTCGGGGAACTTGCGGTTGTATTCCTCCAAGATATAGCGTATGTTGAACCAAAAGCCTTCGGGGCGTTTGTCTGAGGGCTTGGCTTTAGCGTCGGGCTTCAGACGGATGTATTCGTAGTAGGGGGCTTCAAAGGCTGCGCTCTCGGCGACAGCGCCTTGAAAGTTGATGATGTTAAACTCGTGCTTTGGGTCGATGACAACCCAAGCGTTGTCCATATCGGCGCCTGTGCCGGTCGAGAGTATAGCTTCGATAAGGTGGTCGAGGCGATATTTCCATATCTTGGCTTTGTTGGCCTTGCCACGTTTTTGCATGGCGTAAATCATAAAGTTGATTTGCGACAGGTCGAAGGGGTCGTCGCGCAGAGCTTCTTCGGCGTAGGCCATGATAGAGTCGAGCTCGGCACGCGAATGTTTCTCTTTGTAGTAGAGTTCGTCGATTTTGTCGTCGAGGGGGCTATGGCGATAGGGGTTGTAATCTTCTTGAAAGACGGCTCCGAAATAGAGATGACGATAGGCTTGGAGGTCCATGATGGTTTCATTTTTCTCATATTCTTTCATCAATCTCGGATAGTAATATTTAGAGTCGGGGTTGAGTACATCGCGCTTTATCGCATCCATGTCGAGGGCCTCGATGGGTATTTTTTTGCTTGAGCCCTTTGTCGAGCGGGCCCACATTGTGACGGTCGGCGCTATGGCCAACAGTAGTATGATTGCGAGCGGGGTCAGTAGTCGTTTCATTCTTTCAAGAGTAAAGGTCTATGAGATTAAAAAGTTGCGTTTGACGATACGTCGAATGGCGGTAAGGTTGACGGCTGTGATGGCGGCCATTATTACCACGCCGATGATAATTGTCGGCAGCAGTGATGCCGACGACAATCCGAGCGACTCAAACGGCTCGGTCCAAAGGTGGCTTACGACAATCATCACTATGGTTGAGATGACCAAGATAGAGCCGTTGACCACGCCTACAAGCAGATAGTAGTGGTGGGCTGCCTGAGAGGGGGTATAGCCGAGCTGCATCAGTTGATGGAGCTTCTCACGGTTTTTCTGCAACAGTAGGTAGATCGACAACATCAATATGAAGAAAGCCAATAGCGAGATAATCACGCCGATAGCTATCACTACCATCGACACTATCGACAAGAAATAGGCTGTCTTGCCGGTGTTTAGCTTGTCGCCGGCGGTTTCGATGCCGTTGTCTTCGAGATATTGGGCGATAGTGGGGTTGCCGGGGTCAGACACCTCGACGATAAGTCGGCTTACGTCGCCCATCTCATCTTTGTCGCCATATCGGTCGTTGGCCCAAAGCATAAACCGTTCAGGCACGGCGATAGTGTTCAGACGCGATGAGAATCCGACTACGCGACCTTGGCGTTGAATCTCGACGCCGTTGCCGCTGATAGCGACTTTCAGCGGTATGGTGGTGATGAGTTTCTCGGAAATCTGAGGCATATTGCGCGAGGTGGCAAAGCCAAAGTTGTAGAGCGCCAGATAGTCTTTCGACAAGATGATAGGTATCTCGGCGTTGGGGTCGTTGGGGTCAAACTGCCATCCGTCGGGGATTATGTCGAAAAATTCGTCTGGTATCGACTCAAAAAACAGGTGTGTCGACATGCCGCGTCCGCCAAAGTCGACCGAGGCATTGACATGGAAATAAGATGGCGTAAATTCGCCTACTTTTTTCACCCAGGGTTGTGATTTGAGGTCGGCCTTCTCTTGGTCGGAGAATGTAGTAGAGCCGCCGAAAAGGTTGCCCACTTCCGACACTTTTTTGGAGATTACCATATAGTCGGAGCGGAAAAACGCTTCTTCGCCGTCGGCCGACGGGGCTGTTGCATCGCGATAAAATTGCAATGCGGTCAACACTATCGACAGTCCGACCAGGTTGGCCAACGCGTAGCCTGTGATTTGACCTACGCTGATATTGCGACGCAATAGTCGCCAAACGAGATTGCCTTGCTTCATAGTCGGTAGGTTTTATAAGAGTCGATAGCTAAGTGATAGCCCACAGAGGTGGCGATGATAGCCGCGTCTTGGCGTTGAGCGTGCTCTATGATGAGTTGCGCTGCAATTTTGTTGTTGTCGGCGTCGAGGTGGCTCACCGGCTCGTCGAGCAAGATGAAGTCGAACGGTTGGCAGAGGGCGCGCACGATGGCGACGCGTTGCTGTTGGCCGATCGATAGGCGTGCTGCGGGGCTGTCGGCTTTGTTGTCGACGCCCAAACGCTCGAGCATAGCCATGATTTCGCTCTCGCTGCAATAGTCGGTGAGGCGGTTTTTAATCATGATGTTTTCCATCGCGGTTAGCTCTGGAAAGAGTCGCATTTCTTGTGGCAGGTAGGCCAGCGATGTGCGTCGTATGCTCGACCACTGCTCGATTGTCAGTCGGCTCGAGTCGACGCCGTCGAAGATTAGAGAGCCTTGGAAGTCGCGACGCGCTCCGTAGACAAAACTACAGAGCGACGATTTGCCGGTGCCTGAGGCTGCAAACACCAGATAGCGGTTGCCTTTTTCAAAGCTGACTTGGCGTAGCCAAATATCAGAATCTTTGACGGGCGACTGATGTTGAAGCCCGTCAAAGACATTAGGTAAGAGTTGGTTTAATTGTATGGTTTTTATCATGTTGCCTATTGGTTGTCGATGTCGATACTTGTCTTAGAAGACGATAGAATCGTTGTCGTCAAAAACAAGTTCGTCGTCGATTGCGTCCCAATCAATGTCGGCGTCATAGTCGTAGCCTTCACCGTAGCCGTAGGCTGCGCCATATTCGTCTCTGTATTGATTCATGATTGCGCGGATAAGATTTTCGATTTCGGCTTGAGCATCGGGGTTGAGGAGCAGTTCGATATAAGCTTCGATAAATTTCTTGCTTGAGCCCGTGATTGTAGCTTTGGCCTTGATGCAGTCGCTTTCCATCCATGTGCGAGAGTCGACGACCATGGGTGAGCTTTTGAGCACTTTCGATTTTTGGCAGATGGCGCCGTGGGTGCCTTCGATAGCTTCTTTGAAAGAGGTGTTGCCACCTTTGGTCAGGGGCACGGTGCTAATAGCCAGGTAGTTGTCGAGGTTGCCGAAGTAGATTGTGCTACCGTCGACCACGGTCGAATAGCCGTTGGTGGTTTGAGTGACTTCGAAACCGCCCAATTGCGATTTGGTCACGATAGTGCTGATGATGTTGTTGAGAGCGGCGGGTTTGTATTTTGCCAAGAGCGAACCTTCAAGGCCGACAACATCTTCCAAGCTTGTGAGGCCTGCCAAAGAGCTGGGAATGTAGGCAGCTGCGCCGATGGTGCCGTCGAGGCCGGTGAGCAGGTCGCTCATGTCGCCCATTTGAGCAGCAAATTTGTTGATATATTTTTTCAGAGAAGCATCTTTGACGGGGCCGAGCACGGCAACGACATTGGAGTTGGCGGGGAAGTTGTTGAGGATGTCGGTATCGACAGTGCCAAATGCGTCGCCAAAGGGATAGCGTTGGCCGTCGGCATCAACCAAAGCAAATTCGCCTTCGCTTACGTTGCCTTCGAATTTAAGCGACAAGCAACCCCAATATTTAGCTATTTGAGGCACGTCAATCGCCTTGGGCGATACGGCCAATGCGAAGGTGTTGTCGTTGCTTGCGAGCAGTTGGTTGATTGACGAGATTGATGCGATGTTTTTCTCTTTGGCGGCAGCCTTTATCTTGGCTACGTCGGCTACTTTGTCGACACCCCAAAGGATATCGTCGTCGATTATGAAGCAAAAGCCATCGACGTCGAAATAGCTTGTGCCGTCATTTTTGCGGGGTTCACCGAGATATGTTTTGAGTGTTTTCTCTACTTTGTCGGCGTCGGTAAGGCGGAGCAGCACGCAGTCGGTGCCGTCTTTGCAAGAGAATACGTAACATTCGGCGATGTCGGTGCCTTCGATGGCGCTCAGAGCCATTTGCAGGGGCATGGCTACGCCGGGGTTGCCGTTGAGTTGTTTTTGGAGCACATCGGGGAGCGTGATTTTGCCATCTTTGTCGATGGTGAAACCACCGTTTTCGAGTGGTTGACGCAGGTTGATGCGAGCGGCAAATTGCACGTCGGCGGGTATTAGCTCTGTCATGTCTGACGAACCGCTGCACGAGGTAAGCGCAGCCATCATCGCGACAGTAATCAGTGTCAGGGAGAAGAGTTTGTTGATGAGCTTCATAATTGGAGTGTTGATGTTATTTTATTTTGTTGTTTTATTAATAAACGGCGATAGGTGGGGTTTTGTTACATTGTCAGTCGGTGCAGCGTCGCGAATTGTCGGTAGGCTCGCCGCGATATGGCTCAACGTGGATATTGGCAATCATTTGGTCATTGAGCTGTTGGCGCAGGCGATGCTCTACGGCTTCGGCGATGTCGTGGGCTTCGACTATGGTGATGGTAGGGTCGACTTTGATGTGGAAATCGAGTATTATGAGGTTGCCG
>CAZBBL010000047.1:0-12837 GCA_964490275.1 uncultured Barnesiella sp. | reverse complement strand
TGACGCCACTGTAGATGATAGTGTTTGAGTTCAACATACGTTCTTCGAGGAATTTGCGAGCGGGAGAGATTTCGCCTTTGAGGTATTTCTCGATAATCAGACTGCCGATGGGGACGCCATAAGCAGCGCCGAATCCGGCATTTTCGACATAGACGCAGACTGCAATTTTGGGATTGTTGTAGGGGGCAAATCCGATAAATGCCGAGTGGTCTTTGCCGTGAGGGTTTTGAGCGGTGCCGGTTTTGCCGCAGACTTCGATGTCGGGGAGAGCGGCTTGGCGGCATGTGCCACCGGTGACGGCCATTCGCATACCTTCGGCGACAGCGTCGTAGTGTTGACGGTCGATTGTCGGGTAGCGTTTGGTAGTGTATTCAGATGGCATCACGGTGTCTTGTATCTCTTTTACTACGTGAGGAGTGATGAACCAGCCTCGGTTGGCTACGGTTGCGCAAAGGTTGGCTATCTGCAATGGGGTGGCAAGTATTTCGCCCTGACCGATAGCGATTGAGATAATGGTGTTGGCGCTCCAATGTTTCTCGCCGTAGATTTTGTTGTAGAATTTTGCGTTGGGGATGAATCCGCGTCCTTCGCTGGGCATATCGACGCCGAGGCGGTAGCCATAGCCCATCGATACGAGATGGAGTTTCCAGGTTTCGAAAGCGTTTTCGACGGTTTTGTATTTTGAGCGGCGGTTGTCGAGCATGTTTTTTAAGCCCCAGCAGAAAAATCCGTTGCAGGATGTTTGAAGCGCGGGCTTGAGGGTGAGTGGCGCTGGGTGGCCGTGACAACCCACTTTGAGGCGTCCGGAGATGTAGCCGTGGCTACAGGGGTATGATGTGTGGAGGTTGATGACACCTTCTTGCAAGAAGATGAGGCCTTGAGTGGGCTTGAAAGTTGAGCCGGGGGGATAGGCGCCCATAAGGGCACGGTCGAATAGTGGGTGGAATGGGTCGTTGTTGAGTTTGGCGTAGTTTTCGCCACGTTGGCGTCCGATAAGCGAGGTTGGGTCGTAGGTGGGCGACGAAACCATGGCTAAGATTTCGCCGGTTTCGGGTTCGATGGCCACAACGGCGCCAATCTTGTTGACCATGAGGCTTTCGGCATATTCTTGAAGGTTGATGTCGAGGCTTAGTGTGAGGTTGCGACCGGAGATCGCGGGTATGTCGTTGGCTCCGTCGAGGTAGCGGCCTTGGATGCGACCGTGAGCGTCGCGAATCAAGATTTCTTTTCCCTTGTGTCCGCGCAGATGATGGTCGTAGCTTTTTTCGATGCCAAGGTCTCCGCAGTAGTCGCCGCGTTCGTAGTAGCTGTCGCGCTCGATGTCGGAGGGGGACACTTCGCGAATGTTGCCCAGGACGTTGGCAGCTGCGATGTGGTTGTATTGGCGGAGGATACGTTTTTGGATGAAGAAGCCGGGGAAGCGGTAGAGCTTTTCTTGCAGACGGCCGTAGTCGGCGGCAGAGAGCTGAGTGATAAGCGTTTGAGAGGTGTAGGTAGAGTAGCCGGGGTTTTTCTTCATGTCTTCCATGCGTTTGTCAAACTGCTCGCGAGTGATGTTGAGCGTTTGGCAAAAGTCGATGGTGTCGAAAGGTTGGACGTCGCGAGGAATCATCATGACGTCGTAGGCGGGCTGGTTGTAGACTATAAGTTCGCCGTTGCGGTCGTAGATGAGACCGCGAGAGGGATAGATGGTTTTCTTGAGGAATGCGTTGTTGTCGGCCGAGTTTTTATATTTATCGTCGTCGAGCTGAAGGGAATAGAGCCTAAAGATATATATAAGGGCTATGACAACGATAAAACCGCCGATGACATACTTGCGTTTTTCTAACTTATAGTCTTTTCTCACTGCTGCGGGAGGTTAGAGAGTCGATGGCAATAATGATGATAAACGTAAGCACGGCGCTGGAGACAATCTTTGTCAGGAGTCTGACGAAGTCGAAAAACGAGAATGCTTCGATGACGAAGAAAAGAATGCAATAGAGCAGCGACAACGAGAAGGCATATTTCATGAAAGTGGCCGAGGTGAGCGAACGCGAGGAGGGTACAGGCTGTGTCATCTCGTCTTCGCGCGGAAAGTAGAGTCGCAAAATAGGCATACGGATGGCGCTTAATACAGTGCAAGCCAACGCATTCATGCCTTGAGTGTCTGAAAATATGTCGACCAATATGCCCATAAAGAAGCCGATTGTCATTACCCAATTGACATTGAGCGAAACCGGCAATTTTACAATAATGTAAATCAACACCAATGGCAAGGCGACGCCAAAGAGGCAGATGTGATTGAAGACAATCACTTGTGCCAGCAGCGTCAATATAAACATAGCTACAAAATGTATGATTGTTTTAGCCATTGTGAGTTGAATTGGGGTGTCGGTGGGGTTGTTTATTCGGTTTTGTCGTCGGGGTCGGTTTCGATTTGACGTATCTCGTTAAGCATATTGCTCGATATTACGCGCACGGTCGAAAGGTGAGAGAAGTCAGACAGCAGACGTATTCGCAGGGTGAAGAAGTTGTCGTCGATAGTTTTTTGGCGGCCTATAATCACTCCGACTGGGATGCCTTCGGGGAACACTGCCGAGTAGCCGCTGGTAATGATGGTGTCGCCTTTGCTATAAACTGTGTGACGTGGCAACTCTTCGAGGATAGCTTCGGTATAGTCTTTGCCGTCCCATACGAGTGAGCCGAAGGCGTCGTTGCCTTTCACTTTGCAGGATAGACGGAAGTTGGGGTTGAGCAGCGAAATGATGCGGGAGTTGTGTTTGCCTACGATGTTGACGATACCGACAACGCCGTTTTGGTCGACAACGCCCATTTCGGGCTTCACGCCGTCTACTTCGCCTTTATCGATTGTGATATAGTTGTATGGACGGTGGATGCTGTTGTTGATAACGCGGCTGATGATGAAGCTAAACTCTTGGAGCACAGGGTCGACTGTCATCGAGTCGGCATATTCTCTCTCGGCATAGAGGTTGATTTGCTCTCGAAGTTTCACTACTTCCGACTCCAAACGAGCGTTTTGAGCTTGTAGGTCTTCGTTGATGTCGCGCAGGTTGAAGTAGGAAGTGACGGAGTTGCCAAATTCGTATACCGACGACGCAAGTTGCCCTGCCGACGTCATGTAAACATGATGTTGGTAGGGATTCTTGTCGAACAGGAAAATACAGCTCACGATTACATAGAAAGCAAATACAATCCATGAACTGTATTTTACGAGAAAGTCTAAAAGATTTCTCACGTTGTCGTCGCCGTCTTATCGGATAAGGAACGAGAAGTTGCTGATGTTTTTCAGCGCAACGCCTGTACCTTTAGCAACAGCCAAAAGAGGCTCGTCGGCAACGTGAAATTCGATGCCGATTTTGTCGGTCAGTCGTTTGTCGAGGCCACGCAGAAGGGCGCCACCACCGGCCAACCAAATACCGTTGCGCACGATATCGGCATACAATTCAGGCGGTGTTTGCTCCAATGCGCCGAGAACAGCTGCTTCAATCTTAGAAATAGATTTCTCGATGCAGTGAGATATTTCTTGATACGACACGGGAATTTCCATCGGGAGGGCGGTCATTTGGTTGGGGCCGTGTACGATGTAGTCTTCCGGCGGATTCTCCAATTCGGTCAAAGCCGAGCCGACGTGCATTTTGATTTGTTCGGCTGTGCGGACACCGACTTTCACGTTGTGGGCGCGACGCATATGGCCTTGGATATCTTCGGTAAGGTCGTCGCCGGCCACTTGGATACTCTTGTTGGAGACGATGCCACCTAAAGAGATGACAGCGATTTCGGTCGTACCGCCACCTATATCGACAATCATGTTGCCTTCGGCAGCTACGACATCAAGACCGATACCAAGGGCGGCAGCCATTGGCTCGTAAATCATGTAGACGTCGCGACCGTTGGCGTGCTCTGATGAGTCGCGCACGGCACGGATCTCAACTTCGGTAGATCCTGAGGGGATACCTACCACCATTCTCAGCGAGGGTGAGAACCAATTGCTTTTAGAATTGGCTTTCTTCACCAAGCCGCGAATCATGAGCTCGGCAGCGTTGAAGTCGGCGATAACGCCTTTTTTCAAGGGGCGTACTGTGCGGATTGATTCAGGCTCTTTGCCCTCCATCAATTGGGCTTCTTTGCCGACGGCAATGAGCTTGTCGGTACGGCGGTCGAGCGCAACAATCGACGGCTCGTCGATGACGATTTTGTCGTTGTGGATTATAATCGTATTGGCCGTTCCAAGGTCAATAGCAATTTCTTTGGTTAAACTAAAAATACCCATTGTTTGTGATTAGTATGTAAGGGTTTGTGATGATGATTAGTGTTTGAAGTGGCGTATGCCGGTTTTTACCATTGCCATGCCGTGGGCGTCGCAATATTCGATTGATTCGTTGTCGCGAATAGAGCCTCCGGGGTGGATGACAGCTTTTATGCCGGCTTTGTCGGCGATTTCAACGCAGTCGGCAAAGGGGAAGAATGCGTCTGATGCCATGACGGCACCGTTGAGGTCAAAGCCAAATGTATGAGCTTTCTCTATGGCTTGTTTGAGGGCATCTACGCGCGATGTCTGGCCAATGCCGCTGGCACACATCTGTCCGTTTTTAGCCAAAACAATAGCGTTGCTCTTTGAATTTTTGACAATCTTGTTGGCAAAGAGCAAGTCGGCAACTTGTTGTTGGTCGGGAGCGATCTTGGTGACTGTCTCGAGGTCGGCGGGAGTCTCAATCTTGAGGTCGCGCTCTTGCATCAGCGCTCCGTTAAGCACAGAGCGGAATTGCATTTTGGCCGGAGATTTTGCTTTTTGTACCAAGATGATGCGGTTTTTCTTTTGTTTCAACACTTCGAGAGCATCGTCGTCGTAGGCGGGAGCGATACTTACTTCAAAGAAGATTTTGTGCATCTCTTCAGCCGTAGCTTTGTCGATAGGGCGGTTAGAGATGAGCACGCCGCCGAAGGCCGATACTGGGTCGCCGGCGAGAGCGTCAATCCAAGCTTGGAGGATGGTTTGACGAGTAGCCACGCCACAAGCGTTGTTGTGCTTGAGAATGGCGAATGTAGGTTGCTCAAACTCGGCGATGAGATTGGTGGCAGCGTCGATGTCGAGGAGGTTGTTGTAGGATATTTCCTTGCCATGGAGCTGGTCAAACATCTGTTGGAAGTCGCCGAAGAAGTAGCCTTTTTGGTGGGGATTTTCACCGTAGCGCATGGCTTTGCTGCCGTCGATGGCTACACGCATAGCGCTTTGAGCGTCGCCGTCGAAGTAGTTGAAGATTGCCGAGTCATATTCTGAAGATACGGCAAAGGCTTCTTTGGCGAAGAAGCGACGGTCGTCGATTGACGATTCGCCACCTTTGGCTTCGAGCAGTTGACGGAGAGGTTGGTATTGAGCTTTGGAAGCGACGATAATTACGTCGTTGTAGTTTTTGGCGGCAGCGCGGATAAGGGAGATGCCACCTATGTCGATTTTCTCGATTATATCGGCTTCAGAAGCTCCCGATGCTACAGTCGCAGCGAAGGGGTAGAGGTCGACGATAACCAAGTCGATTTGCGGTATTTCGTATTGAGCGATTTGTTGACGGTCTGACTCGTTGTCTCGACGATTCAGAATGCCACCAAACACTTTCGGGTGGAGGGTTTTAACACGGCCTCCGAGGATAGAGGGATAGCCTGTAAGGTCTTCTACGGCTTTACAGCTGTATCCAAGGCCTTCGATGAAGGTCTTAGTGCCACCGGTTGAGAGAAATTCAACGCCGGCAGCGTTCAACAACTTTAAGATTTCGTCAAGCCCGTCTTTGTGGAAAACTGAGATGAGCGCTGATTTGATTTTCTTAACGTCTGACATTGTCGATTGGTTTCTTAGTTATTGTACTTATTTAGGCTGCAAAGTTATAAATTTTTTCAACACACTCCTATTGCTTATTGCTATTATTATGTCAAAAAAAATAGAAAATTTTCTACATTCTGCAAAGCTTTAATAAGTGTCTATGCAAAAAACGGTTAATTCGTTGTCAGTTGTTGGCTTTTATCATATCTTTGCAAGATATTACAATTGATATGTTAAGCCGCATTATAGACGAGAACAAAATAAAAACGCTACGACAAATCCTCGAGCACAACGACAATATCGTTATCACATGCCATATATCGCCCGATGGCGACGCAATCGGCTCATCGCTGGGCTTGGCCCATGTGTTGAGCGACATCGGCAAGAATGTAAAAGTGATAACGCCCGATGTGCCGCCCAAAAATTTGATGTTTTTGCCCGGCGCTAAGGATATTGTCGTTTATACAAAATATGAGGAGTTTGCAACACGCCTGATTGATAAGGCCGACGTCATTTTTGCGCTCGACTACAACGATTTGAAGCGCGTCGACCGCCTCGGTCAATACATCGAGCAGTCGCGTGGCGAGAAGGTGATGATTGACCATCATCTTTTCCCCGGCAATTTCGCACGAGTAGTGATATCCCATCCCGAAGTGTCGTCGACATCGATGCTGATATTCAGAGTGCTGTGTCGCTTGGAGCTCTACCCGCTTATTTCGCGTGAAGCCGCTATGTGTATCTATACCGGTATGATGACCGACACCGGCAATTTCTCGTATAATTCAAACGACCCCGACCTTTATATTGTCATCAGCGAGCTCCTGAAAAAAGGCGTCGACAAAGATATGATTTACTCGCGCGTATTTAATTCAAACACCGAGTCGCGTCTGCGCTTAAACGGCTATGCTATCGACCAAAAAATGAAGATTTTCCCCGAGCATCGTGCAGCGCTTATCTCATTGAGCCGTGCCGAGCTCAATCAATACCATTATCAAAAAGGCGACACTGAGAGCTTGGTCAATGTGCCGTTGTCGATTCCCGATATAGTCTATTCTTTCTTCATCAGAGAAGAATCAGATTATATTAAGGTGTCGGCGCGTAGCAAGGGCGACTTCGCCGTAAATGAAATTTGCGAACGCTGTTTCAATGGCGGTGGCCATAAAAACGCCGCCGGAGGCGAGTTCTACGGCACGCTCAGTGAATGTGAACAGATGTTCCTCTCCACGCTCGACGAAAACGATAAAAAACTACCTAAACACATCTAAATAAATGAAGTTAACATCTCTTTTCATCGCATCATCGCTTGCCGTAGCGGCCCTGTGTACTACCTCTTGTAGCAGCAGCACCAGCTATGCCGAGCTCCTGACCGATGAAACTCATGCAGTCAACTATTTTCTTGCTAATCATCGTGTGATTAACACTATCCCGGCCGATACCGTTTTTGAATATGGCGAGGATGCTCCCTACTATCGTATCGATGCCGACGGTAATATTTATATGCAGGTTATCAACCCCGGCAATCGCGCTGAAAATTGTGTCGAGGACAATGAATTAATCTATTTCCGCTACACACGCTACAACCTCCAAACGTTTATGGAGACCGATGTCATGACCGGCACAGGCAACTCTCTGGATATGTGGTCGAGCCCTACATCCTTTAGATTTGGCAATACATCGCTCTCATCGTCAACTCAGTATGGCACAGGCGTACAAGTGCCCTTGCAATATCTTGGCATCGACTGCGAGGTGAATATTGTCATCAAGTCGCAATATGGCTTCACCAGCGAGATTTCCAACGTCATCCCTTATATGTATAATCTCAGATACTTCAAAAGCCCGTTATAATGTCACTCATTAAATCTATATCAGGCATACGCGGCACCATTGGCGGTAAGCCCGGCGAAGGATTGTCGCCCATTGATGTCGTAAAATTCACTGCAGCTTATGCTACATTTATCCGCCGAAATACGACGGTAACTACCAATCGTATCGTCGTCGGTCGCGACGCTCGTGTTTCCGGCCCGATGGTGCGCGACCTCGTTTGTGCCACGCTTACCGGAATGGGCTTCGACGTCGTTGAGATTGGATTGGCTTCAACTCCGACAACTGAAATCGCTGTAGTCGAGGAGTCGGCTTGCGGCGGCATTATCTTGACAGCCTCTCACAACCCGGCTCAATGGAATGCATTGAAGCTCCTCAACGAAAACGGCGAGTTTCTCAACGATGCTCAAGGCAAAGAGGTGCTCCGTTTGGCCGATAGCGACGAAATTGAGTTTGCAACATACGACCGCCTCGGACATATCTTCAAGAACGAAACTTACGACAATCGCCACATAGCCAAAGTGCTCGCTCTCGACTTGGTCGATGTCGACGCTATACGCAAAGCCAACTTCACTGTCGCAATCGACGCTGTCAACTCGGTCGGTGGTATCGTAATCCCCAACTTGCTGCGTCAACTCGGCGTAAAAAACATCATCGAGCTCAACTGCGAAGCTACCGGCAAATTCTCTCACACTCCCGAACCTATCCCTGAAAATCTTACACAAATTGCCGATTTGATGAAGACTGGCAAGGCCGATGTAGGCTTTGTTGTTGACCCCGACGTCGACCGTCTCGCCATCGTCATGGAAAACGGCGAAATGTTTGTCGAGGAGTATACATTGGTAGCTGTTGCCGACTATATATTGTCTAACACCCCCGGCTCAACCGTTTCAAACCTCAGCTCGTCGCGCGCCTTGAGCGACGTCACTCGTCGTCATGGCTGCAACTACTCGGCTGCTGCCGTAGGCGAGGTTAATGTCGTGGCTAAGATGAAAGAAACCGGTGCCGTGATTGGCGGCGAGGGCAATGGCGGTGTTATCTATCCGGCAGCCCACTATGGCCGCGATGCCTTGGTTGGCGTTGCCCTCTTCCTTACCCTATTGGCTAAATCGGGCAAAACTGTAAGCCAACTCAAACGCGACTATCCTGCCTACGAGATTGTGAAAAACAAAATACAGCTTACCCCCGCTATCAACGTCGATTTGCTCTTGGAGAAAGTGAAAGAGAAATATGCTTCGGAGCGCATCACCGATATCGACGGCGTGAAAATAGATTTTGCCGACTCGTGGGTGCATTTGCGTAAGTCCAACACCGAACCTATCATCCGTATCTATGCCGAAGCCAAAGATGAGCCGACGGCACAACAACTCGCCGAAAACGTCAAACAAGTAATCGAGTCGCTGACATGATCTCTTGTATTAAACCGATTATAATGAGCGTAGCTGTACTTGCCGGTACAGCTACGCTTGTTTCACAACCTACCTATGCGTTGGTCAATATCTCCGTAGCAAACGTGCGCGAAGCTCCGGCTCATAGCGCCGAGCTCGGCTCTCAACAGCTCATGGGCTTCCCCGTTGAGGTTGTGTCGCGTGCTTCAGGTTGGTCGAAAGTGAAAACTATGGATGGCTACAACGGCTATATTATCAACAATTCACTCGTCGATTTGACCGACGAAGAATATGCCTCGTGGCGTCGTTCAGAGCGTGTCGTCTATACGGCTTTTGACGAGTCGAAAGTGTGGGGCGACACTCTGCAATCTACTGTAGTGTCTGATATCGTACCCGGTTGTATTGTTAAATCACAGCAA
Source organism: uncultured Barnesiella sp. (assembly GCA_964490275.1). Lineage (GTDB taxonomy): Bacteria > Bacteroidota > Bacteroidia > Bacteroidales > Muribaculaceae > JAGBWK01. The sequence continues at coordinate 3,397 of CAZBBL010000047.1, read as the reverse complement.
TTGTCTCAGAGGTGGACTCAAGTTGAGCTCCCCGATGGCCGCCTCGGTTATATCTCGGCACCGTCTGCAACCGACATTAATCTATGGAGTCGCCAACCGTTTGATGCCAATCTTATCTTTGATTATGCTCGTCGCCAACTCGGTACACCCTACCTCTGGGGCGGTGTGTCGACAAAAGGATTTGATTGCTCGGGATTGACCTGGAGCGCCTACTTCCTTAACGGACGTATGCTCAAACGCAATGCTTCGCAGCAAGCTTTGATGGCTGATAAACGTATTACTGAAATCGTCGACCTTGAGCCGGGCAACCTACTGTTTTTTGTCAATCCCAATTCAGGCAAAATAAATCATGTAGCGATATATACTACCGCCGGAGGCTATATCGAAAGCTCTGGCCGTGTGCGCTACAATAGCCTCTTGCCAAGCGCGCCCGACTATTATGCTGCTAAATTCACCTTCGGCATTTCGCTGACTAATCTTAGCCCGATAGCAGAGACCGACATTGCGTCTTGGCTATTCTGAGCATGATATAAGCGAGATATCATAAATCTAAGCGGGATGCGACCGAAAGTCGCATCCCGCTTAGATTATAAATAGTGGTTACCTTCTTTACTTACGGTGCTGTGCACAAACGTCGCGTTAGTGCTTTAGAGCTTCGAGCGTTTGGTTGATATTGGCCAACTTGCTTTCGGCGTCGGCTTTCTTTTTATTCTCGGCTTCTACAACAGCTGCCGGAGCGTTGTTGACAAAGCGCTCGTTTGAGAGCTTCTTCATTACTGAAGCGAGGAACCCTTGCAGGTAGGTGCGTTCTTTCTCAAGGCGTTCGATTTCGGCAGCTACGTCAATTTTGTCGGCTAAAGGAATATTAAATTCGGTGGTGCCTACCATGAAGCTCGCTGCCGAAGCGTCTTTGTCGGCATTGAGATTGATTGCGTCGAGGTTGGCCAACTTAGCGATAACTTCTGCCGGAGCATTGATTGTTGACGCGATTACGTTGAGAGTTAAAGCATCTTTGGGCGAAAGATTCTTAGCAGCTCTCACACCACGTACGCCGGTGATAATCTCTTTGGCTGTTTCCATCGCCGTGAGCACGTCGTTGTCGATTTCGCCTACTTGGGGTATCGAAGCATACATGATAGATTCGCCATCGCGACGTTCGCTCAGGTGTTGCCAAAGCTCTTCGGTAATGAACGGCATGAAGGGGTGGAGCAGACGCAACAGAGAGTCCATGAAGCGGAGTGTAGCTTCGTATGTGGCTTTGTCGATGGGTTGGCCATAAGCCGGTTTCACCATTTCGAGATACCAAGATGAGAACTCATCCCAGAATAGACGATAAACAGCGGTCAAGGCTTCTGAAAGACGGAATTTTGAATACAAGTCTTCGATTTCGGCAATCGTTTGCGAGAGTTTAGCGTCAAACCATTCAATAGCTTTGGCTGCTGTAGCCGGTTGTGCTGCATCGGTCGATTCCCAACCCTTGATGAGGCGGAACGCGTTCCAAATTTTGTTGCAGAAATTACGTCCGTTTTCGCAGAGCTTATCGTCAAACATAATGTCGTTGCCGGCAGGAGCCGACATCATCATGCCCATTCTGACGCCGTCGGCGCCGTATGTAGCGATAAGGTCGAGCGGATCGGGTGAGTTGCCAAGTTGTTTCGACATCTTACGGCCGATTTTGTCGCGGACGATACCGGTGAAGTAAACCGAACCAAAAGGTTTCTGACCCATGTATTCATATCCGGCGATAATCATACGTGCCACCCAGAAGAAGATGATATCAGGCGCTGTAACCAAGTCGGCAGTCGGATAGTAATACTTAATCTCTTCATTGTCGGGCTCAAGTATGCCGTTAAACAGTGAGATTGGCCACAACCATGAGCTAAACCATGTGTCGAGGCAGTCTTCGTCGGCGCGCAAGTCGGCGAGTTGTAGCGATTGGTTGCCCGATTTCTCGCGAGCCAAGCGCAAAGCCTCCTCCTCGTTTTCGGCAACTACGTAGCCACCTTCCGGAAGAAACCATGCCGGTATTCTGTGACCCCACCAAAGTTGACGGCTGATACACCAATCTTTGGTGTCGGTCATCCAGTGGCGGTATGTGTTTTTGAATTTCGCAGGGTAGAATTTGATATCGTCATCCATCACAGCGTTGAGGGCGGGGACGGTTATCTTATCCATCTTCAAGAACCATTGCATCGAGAGCTTAGGCTCGATTACCACTTTTGTGCGCTCTGAATAGCCCACCTTGTTGTCGTAGTCCTCGATTTTTTCTACCAAGTCGGCAGCTTTGAGGTCTTCGATGATTTGACGACGAACGTCGAAACGATCCATGCCGATATACATACCGCCGGCCTCGCTGATTGTGCCGTTGTCATTGAAGATATCTATAATCGGCAAATTGTATTTTTCGCCGAGCATGTAGTCGTTAACATCGTGAGCAGGTGTCACTTTCAGACAGCCCGTACCGAAATCCATCTCTACATATTCGTCCATGATGATAGGCACTGCGCGACCAACCAACGGCACAATCACTTTTTTGCCTTTCAGCCATTGATAGCGCTCGTCGTTGGGATTGACGCAGACTGCCGTATCGCCCAAAATTGTTTCCGGACGTGTGGTAGCTACTACAATATATTTGTCTTCACCCTCCACCTTGTAGCGAAGATGGAAGAGCTTTGAATGCTCGTCTTGATAGATAACCTCTTCATCTGATAGCGCGGTTTGAGCAGCCGGGTCCCAATTGACCATTCTTACGCCACGATAGATGAGGCCCTTGTTGTAGAGATCGACAAACACCTTGATTACCGATTTCGATCTCACTTCATCCATTGTGAAGGCAGTGCGGCTCCAGTCGCATGAAGCACCGAGTTTGCGCAACTGTTTGAGAATAATGCCACCATGCTTTTCAGTCCATGCCCAAGCGTGTTTCAAAAACTCGTCGCGGGTGAGGTCGGTTTTCTTGATACCTTCAGCAGCCAATTTGGCAACCACCTTAGCTTCGGTAGCGATTGACGCATGGTCGGTGCCGGGAACCCAAAGCGCGTTTTTGCCTTGCATGCGGGCGTGGCGAGTCAGAATATCTTGGATAGTGTTGTTCAGCATGTGACCCATGTGGAGCACACCGGTGACATTTGGCGGGGGTATGACAATAGTATAGGGTTGGCGTGCGTCGGGCACAGACTTAAACAAATCGTGGCTAAGCCAGTATTCATACCATTTGTCTTCAACCTCCGAGGGGTTGTATTTGGTTGCTAACTCATTCATGTTATGAGGCGGTATATGAAAGGGTTTTTATAACTGTGTACTTTTAGAAAAATTTCCGTGCAAAGTTACGCATTTTTCACGACACTATCAATAACGACATCTGAATTGCCCAATTAAAAATATTTGGCAAACCCTC
>CAZBBL010000046.1:0-12943 GCA_964490275.1 uncultured Barnesiella sp. | reverse complement strand
CAAAAAATATTCAATTCAAACAATTTTTAGCCAAAATAATGCAATTTTATTTCGACAATCATACGTCAAACTATCAATTTGCCACCAATTACGCCACCCAATTGCCATCATCATAGTTTCCGCCAGCCCCGCAGGCGCAATTCGGCAAGTTTGTCAGCAATGATGTAGGGGCGAAATTTATTTCGCCCGAGCGGCGCGCCAGCGACGCAACCGGCAATCATTCAGGTAGTTGATGAGCGCCAGCGGAAGGATGTCCGCAGGACATCGATTTACTCGTAACCGGTTACACCGAAGCCGTAAGGCGTAGGTGTGACCGGATAGGCACCCCCTCCAAATGATGTCCGCAGGACATCGATTTTTTGTGTAGAGGCTATGCAGATGGCAAGAAATCGGTGTCCTTGGCGGACACCATTCGTATTTTGGACTCATACCCCGCACACCTGGCGGTGTACGGGGTTACGAGTAAATCGGCGTCCTCACGGACGCCACTGCCATAGTAGATAGCACCATGTTTGTAGGGGCGAAATTTATTTCGCCCGAGCGTCGCGCCAGCGACGCAATTGACAGGTTTTGAGGGTGATAGCTCGTATAAGACCTATAAGACCTATAAGACCTATTACGGAATTGATGTGGTGGGTGCGTTGGCTGGAAGCCCTTGATGATGGGGCGTTTGATAGTAGCCGGGCATACACAAAAAAGCCTCTCAACTACGATTAGTTAAGAGGCTTTTGCGGTGTGCGCATGAAGGGACTCGAACCCCCACGTCCTGAGACATTAGATCCTAAGTCTAACGCGGCTACCATTACGCCACATGCGCGGATTGTGAATGCAAAGGTAGCTTATTTTTTTGAAACTACCGCCCATACGCTGGTAAAAGTTGCGAAAAAAATGATGGCCATGCCGTAAGGGGCATGGCCATCAATGTGAAATTATTTGAGTATGCTATCTGATTTCAGATAAATTATTCAGAAATAGTGCAGATTGCAACGCGGTTCCATGTTTTTTCTGAGAACACTTCACCTACGCCTTCGCCTTGAGCTTCGATGCGGCTTTCAGCGATGTTGTATTTCTTAACGAGTTCGTTTTTAACAACGTCGGCACGTTTTTGAGCGAGTTTTTGGTTGAGAGATGCGCTGCCTTCGGGAGAAGCGTAACCTTTGATAGCTACAGTAGCGTCAGCGTTGTTTTGGAGTGTTTGAGCTACGAGTTCAACGTTGGGCTGTTGAGTAGCTTCGATCTTCGAAGAACCTTGACGGAAGAAGATGTAGCGTACGTTGTCGAGGTCTTTAACGACTTCTTTAACAGCTTGGGGACGAGAAAGACATTCGTCGAGTTGAGCTTGGAGGGCTTTGATTTTAGCGTTGAGAGCTGCGTTGTCAGCACCACATTGGTCGAGTTGTGAGCGAAGAGCGTTGATTTGAGCGTTGAGAGCTGCGATTTCTTCTTCGTCGCGGGGAACGACAACTTTGAAGTGGTGAGTGCCGTTAGAGTTTTTGAAGTGGTAAGTAACACCGGCTTGCATTTCTACGAAAGCGGCTCTTGAATCATATTGAGCAGAGGTACCAACGATAGTTTCTTTGGTAGAGAGGCCCATGTTCCAGAGGATAGAGGGTTTCAAAGAAATGGTCCATGCTTTAGCTTCGCCGAGGTTGAAGTTGAAGTTCAAGCCAACTTTGTTGCCCCATGCGTTGCCGTCCCAAGCTTGGCTGGTGGGATAGTAGCTGTGGATCCAACCTGTACCGAGAACTGCTTCGAGTTCGAATGTACGGGGAGCGCCTTTATAACCACCGAAGATGTTCATGAAGTTGAATGTAGAGAAAACACCTACATATTGGTGATCGATAGCGTTGTTGCTCTTGTAACCACCCCAGCTTGAAGTGTTGACGGTCCATTCGCCTTCTACACCAAGACCAAATACGGGAGTTACTTGTTTGCGGAGTTCAGCACCGAAGATGCCACGAGCATTTTCGAAGAAGCCGTTACCACCGTGCCAGGGAGAAACTGCACCACCTTTGAGGCCGAATGACCAGTTGTCGGTGAATTTGCTACCTTGCACTGTTACTTGTGCTTGCGCTGCCATAGCACCTAAAGCTACTGCAGCAATAAGGATAATCTTTTTCATTTTGGTTAGATAACTTAATAATTTCTTGGCAAAGATAATGCATATAGTTATAACTGCAAAAGTTTTTTTCACAAAAATTGGTAAGAAATTCCTTTCAATTCGTCATATTTTTCCTTATTTCAAGGTTAATCACTTACGCTTCAACTCGTTGCAGCAATTAACGATTCTTTATCTTTTTTGAAATATTTCACAGCCTACCTATAGAATGTGCAATTTTTTCGAGCGAAATACCTATAAGATTTATCGCGAGAGCAAGGATACTCTTACGCGGCGATTTTTGAGTTTGGCTGTGGCGAGGGTCTTGATTGTGGCTGAGGCTACTGAGGCGGGGACGGCGACGATGCTCCAATGGTCGTCGACGGTGATGGTGCCTACTTGGTCGGGGGTGAGGCCTCCGGCTTTTACGAGATAGCCTAAGATGTCGCCACGCGAGATTTTTTCTTTTTTGCCTGCATTTATATATAATGTGGCGACGGTGCGGCTGATAGGGTTGGCTGAGATGCGCGTAGGGCTGAGACTGCGGTCGAAGGCGATGAAGTCGGGGACGTTTTCGCCTTCGCGGGTGATGGCGTAGACTTCGCCCGAAGCGCCTTGACGCGCTGTGCGGCCATTGCGGTGGGTCCATTCGGCTTCGGTCAGTGGCAGATGATAGTGGACGACGGCGCCGACGCTGTCGATATCGAGGCCTCGCGAGGCCAAGTCGGTCGACACGAGTATCGGGGTCGAACCATTGTTGAGCATTTCGATGGCTAAGCGTCGCTCTTGCTGCTCGAGTCCGCCGTGGTAAAGGCCTACGGGGAAACGGTCGCGATGGAGACGGTCGTAGACGCGCTGTGCGCTCTCGCGGTGGTTGACGAAGATGATGACTTTGGTATTGTCGAGCGAGCGCAACAAATCGACCAATGTGTCGAGCTTGTCGGGGATTGCCGACGCTACTTCGACGACGTCGGTGTTGGCGCGTGGCGAAGCGATGTCGCTATAATTAATTAATGTGAAGTCGCTGAGTCGGCCCACAATCGGTGGGAGCTCGTCGAGGGTGGTGGCTGAGGTAAGGATAGTGGCACAACGATGGCGCATACGCTTCACGATGCGTGTCATTTCGTCGAGGAAGCCCAGTTGAAGCGATTTGTCGTATTCGTCGAGCACCAATGTGCGAGCGCCTGAGATGTCGATTGTCGAGCGATTGATATGGTCGACCAGGCGCCCGGGGGTGGCGACAACGATGTCGGGAACTACGCTTAGCGAGTTGACCTCGTCGCGCATATTGTGGCCGCCATAGAGCGCTACGGTTTTCATGCCGGTGGCAATGGGGCGCAATACCGACGCCACTTGCAGCACCAACTCACGCGAGGGAGCCAACACTACGGCTTTGATGCCGGGCACGGCAGCATCGACGCGGCGCAGCATTGCCAATGCAAAAGCGATAGTTTTGCCCGAACCGGTAGGGGCCAACAGCAAGATGTTGGCAGCGTCGGTGGCGGCCATAGTTTGCTGCATAGGGTTGAGCGAATCGATGGCGAGACGCTGGCGTATGTTGTCGACGATTTCTTTTTTCTTCATAGCCGTGGTGATAGAGGTGGAGGTGGATTGAGGATGCAAAGTTACGCATTATTTGGCCATTGGCAAAACGCTCGCCAATACGCAACGAGGGCGAGCCCTGTAAGGACTCGCCCTCTATAGCGTGGTGTGAATTGTTAATCTAAAGGATTATTGTTTCACTAAAGTAGCGCTGTAGGGAAGTGCACTCAAGTCGAGAGTGATCTTGTATGTACCTGCGCCGGGGCTTGCGATGTTAGCGCCGTCGGCAACGAGGTTGTCGAAGCTACCACCGAGGTTGATGGTCCAAGCGTCGTTAGCACGGAATTTGAGTTCACCACCACCGAGGGTGACAGTGCCGGTCCATGTCAAGAAGTCAGACGAGGGAGTAAGAGCGGTAGAAGCGTTCCAACCTTCGGGAGTAGCGTCGCCAATGATACCGATAGTTGAGATGTATTCAACGCTATAGGTGAGGCTTGCGGTGTTTACTTTGCAGTAGTAGAGGCCGAGGGTAGAAACTGAGAGGTTGCCTGCACCGGGATCGGTTGACAATGTACCTTCTTCGCCGGTAGAACCATAGTTGGTGTGGTTCCAGTCGGGAGCGTTGGTAAATTTATAACCGTTGGGGCTGAGCACTGCGTAACCAAAGTAGTTAGCGTAGTCTTCAGTAGCAAGCATTTGAGAGCTTGTTTGTGACCAACCGTTAGCGTCGCCGGGGGTGTAGAGGTAGTCAACAGCAGAGGTGAATGAGTAGGTACCTTCTTCGAGGTTGATGGTCATCAAGAGCTGACCGGCAGTGGTCAAGCAACCTGCGCCACAATCTTCGTCGGCTGTACGAGCTACGAGCATACCTTCGATAGATTCGTCGCCGTTTTCTTCAACACCGTAAGAAGCGTTGGCTGCAGATACCCAGTCGCCTGTAACGTAGGTTGATTCAGGAACGACTTTCCACCACCAACCTGATTCGGCTTCTTCTTCGGTAATCTCGACTTTCAAAGTGAAGACGGGATCATCGTAGGGGTTAGCGTCAGAGTGGTTGAATTTGATAGCGGTAGCTACACTCCAGCCGTTGATAGTGCCGAGGAGGTAGTAGTTGTCTTCGATGACGAGGTCAGAAGCCATCGGGAGGACTGTCAATTCGAAGGGGCCGAAATAGGTTGTGGGGTCGCCCAAGCGAACTGATTCGTTGCCATTGACAGCGTAAGCAGCGTAGCGAGCGTAGATAGTTTTCTGTTTCGGGCTCTTAGAGATAACAGAGTTGTAGATGCCTTGGAGAGCATCGGGAGCAACGGTAACGACACCGTCGGCATAGGTTGTTTCGACAGTACCAACTTTAGTAAAGTCGGCTGAAGAAGCGATTTCCATGACGATGTTGAGGTCGGAAGTCGAGGGGAAGTCGGTGAGAGCGACGTTCAAGACGGGAACGGCTTGGTTTTCGCTATCGTATTGAGCGAGGTCAACAACCTGTCCGGCTTGAGCATCCTCTACAGTGATGCCTTCGATAGAGAAGACGGGTTCTTGAGGGTTGGTCTGAGGCTGGGGATTGGGTTCTTCATAACCGTCGCAAGAGGTAAAGCCCAAGCAGAGAGCCAACGCGCCCATTAAAGCTATTTTTTTCATAATGCGTTAAAGCGGTTTTTTAGTTGATGATTAACCGGCTCCCGCCCGCGAAGAGCGGGAGTCGGGTTAAAGAACTTAATTATTGGAATGTGACGGTATTATTGTTGGTGTCGAGGCTAACGGTGATGGTTTTACCTTTAGCACCGGGAACCAAGAAGCAACCTTCACCGACAGCGGTCGGAACGGCTACACCGAGTTCGCAGGTGTAGTTGTCGCCGGTAGTCGAAGCCCATTGAGCTGCGCCCCAGCCTGTCAATTCAGAATAGAAGCGGCAGTAGAGGTCGTCAGCGCTAAGGTTGGTGAGGTCGAAGGTGTTTGAGTAAACGCCTGAGTTGCTGCTATCGACGAGTTTCCAATCTTCGTAAGTGCCGGCAACGGGTTCAGCCCAATCACCGTTGTTACCTACCATGTAGACATATTTGGGAGTAACAACTTCTTGAGCACCTGCGTAGATAGTAAGGGTCATTTCGTTGAGGTTAACGACGATAGTCATGTCACCACCTGCCCAGTCGGGGAAGCTGAACGAACCTTTACCTTTTACGATAGAGCTTTCGAATACGTCTGAGAATGAATATTCGATGGGGTTATCATCTTCTTGCGAGCCGTAAGAGTCGGTGTCCCAACCGGTCAATGCGGTGTAGAAACGGAACATTGCCGAGCCTGCGGGGATGTTGAATACACCTGAATAAACTTTAGAGCCGATAGCATCGTCAGCTTCAAACAGACGCCAGTCTTGGTAGTGAGTAGCGTTGCTTTCGCTCGGGCCTGCCCAACCTTCGGGAGCACCTACCAAGTAGATGTAGCCGGCAACGGGCACTGCGAAGTAGCCTTTCACTTTGTCGAGGTAAACGACGTTTGAAACGATAGCACTGCCTTCTACACCTTCGATTTCGCAAGTAGCGCGGAAGTAAACGCGTTGAGCGTCGCGAGCGTTGTATTCATCTTTTTGTTCTTCGCTTTCGATACCGTTGAGGGTACAGAGAGCCAAGGCGAGGTCAGAGTCGTTGAAGAGCATAGCAGCCATGTGGGGTTGCTTGTTCTCGAGAGCTACGCTTTCAGCAAAGTCTTCGGTCAAAGAAACCTGAGCGGTGTAGGTAGCGATTGCAGAGTAGCCGTAGTCGGGCTGCGAGCAATAGAGCTGGAACTGGCCGTCTTCGCTCAGCTCGTAGTATTGCTGCTGGAGCGCCGGGGTGTTCAGCGTAAACTCAGTGGGATTGTGGTAAACGGGCTCGGTGTCTTCAGAACATCCGGTCAGGCCTACCACAGCCAGCATTGAGGCGAAAAATATTGATAATTTTTTCATTGTTGGATTTTCTTTAAATGTAGGTTAACTTGATTAGTAACCGGGGTTCTGTTTGTAACCACCGAGAGTAACATACTGTGAGGGGATAGGATAGAGAGCAAAGCTTGAGTCGAAATCTTGACCATATTTAGCGTTGTTCTTCCAGTTCCAGTTGTAACCGCTTACCCATTTGCCGTAGCGCACGAGGTCGGTACGACGAGTACATTCGGTGTAAAGTTCACGTTGACGTTCGGCTTGGAGAGACTCTTGAGTGAGCTCGGGAGAAGTCCAAGCTTCGAGGCCTGCACGCTCGCGGATATAGTTGACATATTCCAAAGCGGTAGCTTTGTCGCCTGCACCGTGGAGGATAGCTTCGGCAGCTGAGAGGTAGATTTCAGCCAAACGAATCATAGCGTAACCGATACGGGGGTGAGAGATACATGCGGGTTGAACGTCGGCGTAGGTACCGTCGAGGTTGAAGTTCCAGTTTGAATATTTGATGGGGAGGTAACCGTTGCGGCCATAGTAGTCTTGGTTCATAACGGGGTTCTCAGCGCTGAAGCCGTCGGCTCCGGTAGCCCAAAGAGCTGTACGATCATCGGGGCAGTATGTGCCGTCTTCGTTGAAGTCGAATTGATCGACGAGTTGAGTACGGGCGGTCATACATTTCCAACCTGATTGCATGTTGTAGCGCGATTCAGAGCTCATTTGCCAAGTGTCGGTGTCGGTAGAGTTGCCTACGAAACCTGATACCATGAAGTTGCCGTTGGCGTAAGAGAGAAGTTTCTCATCGTCTTGGGGAATGTACCAAATGATTTCGTTGGGGCCACCTTGGCCGGCTACGAATTGGTTGTTGTTGTGAGCAAACAGTGTCCAATATTTCTCAGCGAGACCTGAGCCTTGGAAACCTTCGCCTTTGTGACGGTTGATGATGTTTTGAGCGTGTTGCAAGCATTTGTCCCAAGCAGCTGTTCCTGAGAACACTTCTGCGTTAAGATAATACTTAACCAAGAGGGCTTCGCAGACATCTTTACCAACATAGCCGTAAACGGGAGTTTGGTCGGCTGTGCCATATTCAGCGAGGACATTTTCCAAATCGGCAACGATGTTGGCGTAGCATTGTTCACGACCAATCTGAGAGGGAACCGAACCGATAGCTGAAGTTTCGTCAGCGTAGGGAGGATTACCAAAGTTGCTCAACAGATAGAAGTAAGCGCCGGCGCGAAGGATTTTGCATTGGCGGATATATTCTTCGGCTTTGTCTTTGAGGTCGTCAGAGAGGTTGAAGTAGCCGTTGTTGACGGTTTGAATAAAGTCGTTGCAAAGAGCGACATTAATCATATAACGAGAGTAGGTACCAAAGACGGCACGGTTGTTTGAAGGAACGATACCATATTGGAACATACCATAGTCGACGTCGGCGGTAGCCAACCAGTTGGTTTCATCCGAAGGAATTTCTTCGAGGATGAATGTAGCGCGTTGGAATGTAGACATACCACCATCGAAGCCTTCAACGGCAGCGCTGCCGTTGGCACCGTATGTGGCATACTGCAAGTAGACGTCGGCCAACACCTGGTTCATGTAACCTTCAGGGTCTTCGGCGAAGGTAGCAGGCGTGGTCGTGTTGGGGTCGGTAGGGAGCAGGTCGAGATCGTCGGTACACGAAGATGCGCCCAAAGCAAGTGCTGCGACACCAAACGAAAGAAAATATTTATTGATAGTTTTCATTTGTAATCTTTTGCTTTAAGAGATTAGAAAGTTGCTACTACACCGAGAGTGAAGGTGATAGGACGGGGATAAGTGTTGTTGTCGATACCACTGTAGTTTTCAGGATCGAGACCTGTATACTTGGTGATAACGAAGGGATTTTGAACAGCACCGTAGAGACGGAGTTTGAGTTTGTCGTTCAACAGGTTGTCGAATGTGTAACCCAATGTGATGTTATCGCAACGAACGAACGATGCATTTTCAACGAAGTAGTCGCTCAAGGGGAGTTGTTCGTTAACTGAAGAGAAGATATATGTATCGTTCAGCAAGTTGTGCAAACCATAGTTTGTACCAATGTGAGAGAAGTTGTATTTAGGCGCATTGTAAACATAGTTGCCAAAGTTGGCACGCAATGTGATACCGAGGTCCCAACCCTTATAGTTGAAGGTGTTGTTCCAAGTTGCGGTCCAGGTAGGATCGGCGCTGTGATACATGATAAGGTCGTTGTCGTCGATTGTACCATCGCCGTTTTGGTCAACATATTGACCGTTGATGGGATCGCCGTTGCTGTCATAAACTTGTTGATAAACACGGAAGGTGTTGGCGGGTTCGCCTACGAGATACCATTGGAGGTTACCACCTGTACCGGTAGGAAGACCACGGCCGTCGGCAGCGATTTGAGAAGTTTCAGCATCGCCGGTCAATGATGTAATCTTGTTTTTGTTCCAAGCGACATTGACGTTGGTTGACCATGTGAAGTCTTTAGTAACTACGGGACGTGCACCCAGGGTCAATTCAATACCGGTGTTGCGGAGTGAACCGATGTTGCGGGTAACGTAGTTGGTAGTGTTAAGACCTACGGAAGGAGCACGTGCGAGGAGGTCTTTGGTGTTGCGCAGATACCAGTCGGCAGCAAATGTGACGCGGTTGTTCAAGAAACCGAAGTCGAGACCAACGTTCCAAGTAGTGGTTTCTTCCCATTTAATCTTAGAGTCGTAAGCGTTGGGGTAAAGAGGATTGATCCAACCATTGCCGTCGGGTGACGGATAGAGGAAGCCGTTTGTATAAGAAGAGGTGTAAGTTGCGAGGTAGGGGAAGTAGCTACCGACATCTTGTTGACCGGTAACACCCCAACCGAGACGGAGTTTCATATCGTTGAGCCACTCTTGAGTGCCTTCCATGAATGCCATGTTGTTGATTTTCCAACCAAGAGCAAGAGCGGGGAAGAGACCCCAACGGGTGTCTTTCGAGAAGCGAGAAGTAGCATCGTCACGAAGAGTGAAAGTCAACAGGTAGGTGTCTTTGAAGCTATAGTTCAAACGACCGAAGAATGATACCAATTGGTTGGCAGCAGCCCAAACCGATTGAGGAGCATTGTTGAGGGGTTGACCAACTTTGTCGGCTGTGTCTTCCATCCAATCGAGGTTGTAAACACCGTCAACATAAGTTTTGCTGATACCGAGTGAGTTGAGGTATGTTTGTGAACGACCGTGGTAGTCCATCTTTTGCCAAGAGTAACCGACCATTACGTCAACATTTGATTTGATAGCATCAAACTCTTTGCGGTAGTTGATATAGAAGTCCAACAAGGTGTTGCGTTGGAGCTCATACCAATTGTTTTGAGTAGCAGCACCGGGAGTACCGTTAGTGTCGAGGTCGCCGTTGCGCCAAGCTTGTACTGAGTTGGCAGCTACGTCGGTAGTACGGTCGTTTTTCGATACTGAATAACCGAGGTTCAAGTTGAAGTGAAGTTCGGGGAGGAAGTGCAAAGCGTAGTCCAATTGCAAGTTACCGCTTGAAGAGTATGTTTTACCGATTTGTTTGCGGTCTTGTAACAGCTGCAAGGGGTTTTGAGTTGCATTTTGGTCGGGGTTGGCACCTGAGAGCACGTTGGTATAACCGTTGTAGATAGATTTGCCAACAGTGCCGGTAGTAGGATAGTCGGTGTAAACGGGGAGGGTCGGGTTGAAGTCGGCAGCAGCGTAAACGGCACCGGTGTTGGTGTCATTAACACGGATGTAAGAACCCTGAACATTGGCGTTTACAGAGAGTTTGCCATTGAAGAATTTAGGTGAAAGGTTGAAGCCAACGGTTGTACGTTGCATATCTGAGCTCTTCAAGATACCTTGGTTGTTGGTATAAGAAGCGCTGACACGATAGGGAAGCCATCCGGCTTGACCGGCAACCGAAAGGTTGTAGTCGTGAGAGAACACTGTGCGGAGCACTTCGTCTTGCCAGTTGGTATCAGCGTCGCCAAGTTGCGAAAGGATGGTTTCGTTGTCACCTGCATATTGTTGCATAGCCGATTTAAATTGGCTTGCATTCATCAAGTTGAGAGTGTTGCGAGCGGTTGCTACGTGGAAGTTGGCTGCGAAGGTCACTTGGGGTTTACCTGCTTGGCCACCTTTGGTAGTAACGATGATGACACCGTTAGATGCACGTGAACCGTAGATAGCGGTAGCGGAAGCATCTTTCAACACGGTGATTGACTCGATGTTTTGGGGGTTGATCATGGTAAGAGCGTTAGCGCCTGTACCGTTGCTCATGTTGTTTTGGGGCACACCGTCGATGACGATAAGAGGGTCGTTAGAAGCTGACAGTGATGCACCACCACGAATACGGATAGTTGCATTGCCTGTAGGATCACCACCGTCTTGTGTTACAACCACACCGGGAGATGCACCTACCAAGAGGTCTTGGGTTGATGTCGAAATACCGGCTTCGATATCATCGGGTTTGATGACCGAAACCGAACCGGTAGCGTCTGATTTCTTAACGACACCGTAACCGATGGCTACGACTTCGCCAAGCACGTGGGAGTTTTCACTCATCACCACGTCGATGTGACTGCGGCCGTTGACCGGAATGGTCTGAGTGTCGTAGCCCACATAGGTTACCACGAGAACAGCATTGGGAGCAACATCAAGACGGAAGTTACCGTCGATATCGGTTGCTACACCCGTGCTAGTTCCTTGAGCAAGCACACTGGCACCGATAAGCGGTTCGCCTTCAGTGTCAACTACAGTACCTGTGACCGTAGTTTTCTGCGCTAAAGCAGGGAAAGAAAGGCAGAGAACCATAACGATGGCGAGCCATGCTTTCCGGGTCATTTGAAAACAAATGTTCTTCATGCAAGGAAGTTTTTAAGAATGAATTTGGGTTTTACAATAAATTATATAATCTCTAATTGTTTCGGTTATTTTGGTATTCGGTTGCTCTTTTTATGTTTTTCAACGGTTAAGGCCCCGCGCACCGCCAAACGTGCTCCCAACGTATCTACACGTCAAAAGAGCCCGCCCATAAGGCACGCTTCGCTAATGTAATGATTTGGTTCTCACATGATTACTTATTGCAAAGTCTCTCATGGTTCACTTTTAATCAAACTTTTTGCAGGCTTTAATTGCGTTTTCTATGATTTTTCGAATCCTCACAACTACAACATGCGATGAAATTCTACCACAAATTAAAAGAAAATTTTTTAAATACTTTCACATTTCTACCGAAAATAAATCCATCTCCTAATTATTTAACACTCAACTGTTAATTTTTACAACGCCATTAACAGTCGACGTCCCAACCCCCATTTCTACCGAAAAAACATCTCCCAAAAACCCGTTTGTCTGAAATCTTTTCGCTATATTTGCCACATTAATTATATATATAACAAACTAATCTGACCTCACTAAAACATGAATGCCGTAGATCGATTCCTTGAATACGTCAAGTTCGACACTCAAAGCGACGAGCTGACCAACCTCACCCCCTCCACCCCCGGACAAATGAAATTTGCCCAATATCTCCAAAAACAACTCATCGCCATGGGCCTCGACGACATCTCGCTCGACGACAACGGCTACCTGATGGCCACCCTCAAAGCCAACTCCTCAAAAAACATCCCCACCGTTGGCTTCATCGCCCACCTCGACACATCTCCCGATATGTCGGGCCACAACGTCAAACCCCGTATCGTCGCCAACTACGACGGCTCTACAATAGTCCTCAACAGCGAAAAAGATATCAACCTCTCGCCCGAAGAATTTCCCGAACTCAACCACTACATCGGCCAAGACCTCATCGTCACCGACGGTAACACCCTCCTTGGCGCCGACGACAAAGCCGGCATCGCCGAAATAATCTCGGCCGTAGCCTACCTGCAAGAGCACCCCGAAATCGAACACGGCGACATACGCATCGCCTTCAACCCCGACGAAGAAATAGGCCAAGGCGCCCACAAATTCGACGTCGAACGCTTCAACGCCGACTGGGCCTACACCATGGACGGCGGCGAAATAGGCGAACTCGAATACGAAAACTTCAACGCCGCCGTAGCCCGCGTACACTTCCGCGGCCGCAACGTACACCCCGGCTACGCTAAACACAAAATGATCAACGCCATTCGTATCGCCAACCAATTTGCCATCATGCTCCCACGCTGGGAAACTCCCGAGCACACCGAAGGCTACGAAGGCTTCTATCACCTCATCTCTACCGAAGGCACCGTCGAAGAAACTACCCTCACTTACATCATCCGCGACCACGACCGCGACCGCTTCGAACGCCGCAAAAAAGAAATCGAGCACCTCACACGCAAAATCAACAACGAATTCCCCGGTTGCGCAACGCTCGAAATCAAAGACCAATACTACAACATGCGCGAAAAAATCGAACCCGTCATG
>CAZBBL010000045.1:4511-13191 GCA_964490275.1 uncultured Barnesiella sp. | reverse complement strand
TGCAGGAAGCCCCGCACGGCCTAACGGCTTGGCGGGGCTTCCATATTGGCGATAGAAAGAAATGCTCGATTATTTGACGATGAGCTTGGTAACGCTGCCGTCGGCATGACGGACAATGTTCAAGCCACGTTGGGGCGCTGAGAGACGGCGACCGGCAATATCATAATAGTCGGTAGCTACCGAAGAGTTGCCGTCGATAGCGATAGCGTCGACACCGCTTTCGCGTTTGCTTACTTTGATAGCTACATCAGGCAATGAGCTGAAATAGCATGTGCGAGAAGCAGCAGTGAAGTTGGCTGAACGGCCGTTTGCACGGCTAATGATACGGTGGTTGCCATAGGGGTCACCATAGCCTGATTCTTTGATAGAGCCATCGCTCAACACCAATTGGGGATTAGCATCTACATCGTACTCTTCGGGGATAGTGAAAGTCGCAGCCTGAGCAGTTGCAGTGCTCGAGAACACGTATTGTTTTTTAGTGCCCTGGGCGGTGATACCTTCGGGAGTAGAGTTGAAGATGATGTTTGCATACATATTGTAGATGGTAGCGAGTTTGTTGACAGGGTCAATCAGGTCGCTGAATTGTACGGTCACTTGGTCGCCGGGATAGAACACCTCTGAATCGGGAGTTGTAACGTTAGAGACGGTGTAGCTGCAAGGTTTGGCAGTAAGCACTTGGTAGATAACCGCACCGGTAGTGTCGGTAAGGCGTACGATTTGGCGGCCTTTTTTGAGCAAAAGGGTGTAAGAGCCATCGTTGTTGGCGGTGACACCTTCAGTGCCAAATCCTTTATAAGTAGCCATCTGCTCGCCAATCACGGGATAAGCGATTTCGACTTTGCTGATGCCTTCGGGAGTGAAGGTGTATTTAGCGCCCTCTTCGCTGTCGAGATAGTAGAAAATATCGTGCTCAGCGTCGACATAGTCGCCGGCGTTTTTGTCAACGGGATTGTAGCCAACGTTGATAGTCATGTTGGGATTGGCTGTAGAGACGGGTTGACCTACTGTTACGACATAAGCGGCAGTGTTTTCGGGCCAGATAGCGCCCCAGAAATCGCCACCCCAATAAGTGGTTTTAACGCCATTTGCATTGTAGTAGTTGAGGTCAATTGCATCGTAGGTGACGAGCACGATTGCCGTACCCTCGCCAACAGCTTTGATGGTAGCCCAGGGGTCGACACCGGTATTGGCATTTTCGATTTCGATAACGCCGGTGCTGGGATTGCCGTCAACATCGTAGACATAATAGTGGTAGTCGGGATCGATATAGTAGTTGTTGGTGATTGTATCGATAGCTTGCCATGAGCGCATAGCCAAAGCGTCGAAAGTTTCACCGATGCTGAGGTTGAGGTGGCCGCGTTCGTTGACATTCACCAAGATATTGCCGGTTTCATAACCTTTATTCCACTCTGTGGAGTGCTCGATATCTTTGGGATTGCGAGCTGTATAGTCTTCGTCGGTAAATACGATAGTGGGGCGTTTGGTCTCGGTGGTTGAGAAAGTGAAGTATCCGCCGAGAGTAAGGCTGCCGGGTTTCCATGTGCGGAAGTTGAAGGCCGAGCCTTGGGGTATGTGGTAGGTATATTTAGTAGCGCCGTCTTCAGTAGCTACTGTTGTAGGCTCGATTTCGGTGAACTTAATGTAGGCAGCCATCTTTTTACCAAAGAAAAGTGTGGCATCTTCGGGCACTGTGATAGTGAAGTCGCCACCCATGGGTATAGCGCCGCTGAGGGTGCTGCTTGTGGTAAGTGTACCCGATTTTTCAAACGTCATATAGCCCTCTGCCGCATGAGCATCGCTGGGGATAAACGAAAGATAATAAGAGTTGCCGTTTAAAGCAAGGAAAGTCGCGCGACCGGCAGTAGTGCTATTGCCCATCGTGACGACTTGCTTTTCGCCGGTGTTTGACGAAACGGTGAGGTCGATAGTATAGTCTTCACCAATTGCCCAATATGTTGTTCCGGTTTTGTTGGTAGCGTAGACTGTCGGAGTCCACAAAGAGAACGACTGATTGTCTTCGTCGGTGAAGTTGAGTTCGATTGTGCCGTTAACGGTTGTGCCGTTTGAAGCGTAACCGGTCAAGACATAAGTGCCGGCCGGAGCCTCAAAGGAGTAGACATAGCTATCCGGTTCGCCAACCTCAACAGCCTCTCCGGTAGCCTTGTTGACCAAAGACATTGTTCGTGAAACGGTGTTCATCTTGACTGAAATTTTAGCAGCGCTTGCCGAAGCAGCAACAGCCAAACCTATAGCCAAAAGGTAGATTTTCTTCATAGTTTTCTGAAATGGTTAATTATTTTTGGATGAATTTTTTGCGATTCTGAATATAAATTTGGCCTGCAACGGGATTTACAACGCGCATACCTTGCAGGTTGTAGATAGCATTGTCGGCGGCTGCGCCATCGACATAGATGTCGGCAACACCGGCCGGGTCGTTCAAAGCGAGGAAGTGACCGGGATTTACACCAACATAAAATGAGCCTGTTAATTTGCCGTTGGGGTCAAACTGATAAAGCATGCCGCCATCTTGATATCCGACAGCATCGGTAGCGTAGATATAGCCGGTATAGGGGTTGACATAGATACCATAAGGCGATGACATCTTGTCAACTGTTGAATTTAAATCGCCGGGGAGCGAATTGGTGACGCCTTCAGCGCCATTCGACGCTATAACCTTGGCCGGATCGATAGTCATATAAGTGATATCGTAACCGCCGGTCAGATAGGAATAGGCCGAACCGATGCAATAGAATGTGCCGTCCAAAGCCGTGGTGCTGTATGTTGCCAAAGCGTTGAGAGTCGCAAAGCAATCGTCGCTGCCCTGCAGAGCAGCCTTACAGTCGAAGATAACGGTTGATGCAGCTACGGTGTAGTAGTCGCCGCAAGATGGGATACAGAGATATTGGCCGCTTTGCGAAACATGGCCATAGAGGTTTATCTTACCGGTATCAACGTCGCGCAGTTTCTTCATCGTATCGGCATTGATGATGCTGACGGTAGTTTCATAGTCGTGGTCTTCACTAAAGGAGTAACCACCGGTGTTGGCAACAAAGAGATAGCCATCATAGAGTGCAATACCATCGGGCTCGTAGCCTACTTCGCAAGTATCAACCACTTTGTAGGTCGACAAATCTATTTTGGCGACAAAACCTTTGGTGAAATCTTTCCAGCCTGAGACGGTATTACATTCATGGGCATATGACGAAACGTATAGATACTTACCGTCGCTGACGAGATAGCGATTGTTAGGAATATCCTCTGTGGCGGTGACTGCCTTACCCTCGGGAGTGATAAATTGCACGATATTTGAGGTGTTGACAGCGATAGCAATCAGCTCGTCGTTGACTTGGATAATATCGTTGGGGGTATCACCGATTTTAGAGTTGTTGATATCGCGATACCAGCTGTTGCTGACAATTGCACCATCCTCAAAATAGGAGATTTTGCCATTATCGCCATTGTATGACCCCTCATTGAGGATTATCAGCTTTTCTTTAGCATTTACTGAAGTGACGGCAGCAGCGCCGACCAAGAATAGAGTAAATTTGTTCATAAGCATATATGGTTTATTTGTGTGATTTTATTGTTACAGCGACATTGTCAGCGACACCCTCATATTGCGCCCCGGCATTGGGTATCTGGGAATAAGTTCGTATTGCTCGTCTAACAGGTCAAACACTTCGAGCGACACGCCCCAATTGCGCCAAGCGTAAGAGAGCTTTAAGTCGACATTATTGTAGGGCTTCAATACGTCGTCGGGGTCGGCATACGACCAAATACGCTCTCCGACATGGATATCCGACACCGTCAGCGACAACTGTCGCCAAGCCACGATACCGGTGAGGCCATACGACAGCGTCGGAGAGTAGCATATAGGCTTGTTGTATGAAGCGGCGTCGGGATTGGTGCGATTCAAATCGCGTTGCCACGTCAGCGACGTCAGCAGCGAGAAGTTCCATTGCCCGGCCCAAAGGCGTGCCGAGATGGTTGAGTTCAAGCCACGACAGAAGGTTTCGCCATAGTTGAGCATCGTCCATGTGTATGTGCCTTTGATAGGCAAGCAAACGATGCGATTTGTAATACGATTTTGGTAGATATCGGCTTGAGCAGAGAGGTTCCAGCGATTGGTGGCATACTTATATTCCAATCCGATATTGAGTTGCTTGTTATACTCAGGTTTGAGGCTGCGATTGCCGCTCTGAGTGTAATAGAGGTCGTTGAGCGTAGGCGCACGGAAAATAGATTTATACCATGCACGGGCGGTCAACCCTTTGAATGTATATCCGGCTGAGATGGCCGGGGTGAAACGGTCGAGCGGATGAGCGGCACCGGCATTGACTATCGTGTGGTCATTGTAGTGTTGCCACAGTATTGAGCCGGCCAACTGTGCGCCCTTATAGTTGCCCATCAGGGCAATCACGCCTTTTTGGTCGAGTCGGCGCACGGTAGAGAAACGTTTGATGTCGGCTTCGAGCCACGACAATCGAGCATCGTAGCTTGCATTAACCGACACCCACTGCAACGGACGATAGTTGTAGGCCAACGACAAATAACCGTCGTTTTGGCGATAATGGTTGTCGGCCTTGGCCGTATTTTGGTTTTCGGGATAGTTGGTGCAGTAGCGCAAATATTCGTTGGTGTACTTAAAGTTGACTTTGAAGCTCTGATTGTCGGTGATAGCGCGCTGATAAGAGGCTTGAGCAAACATATCGCGATCCCATTCGCGACCGACGTTCATATAGCGGTCAGACAAACGGCGAATGATGCCGCCCGGACAGCCGCGCGACGATATGTAAGCGTAGATATGCGACGCAAAGCCCCCTTTGAAGAGGGCGCCCTCAACTCGGCCATACTCTATATCTGAATTTTTGCGACGGCCTATGGTGTCTTCATATTCCGACTTGTAGCGAAATGAGTAATCGCCTTTGGAATGAAGATATTCGCCGTCTAAAAATCCGCTCCAACCACGTCGATTGAATTGCACATTCAACCGTCCCGAATAGGTATGAAACGAGGCGGCTCGCAGCATTACCGACAGCGAGTCGGAGGCGGGTCGACGTGTGCGCAGATATACCGTAGCACCGGAGGCATACTCCGAAGCCGACTGGCAATCGTCGAGTTTGTTAGCGTTGTAGAGTGAAACTGATTCGAGCGTCGACATGGAAAATTTGCCAAGGTCGACTGTGCCGTTTTGGGCATTGGTGATACGGATACCGTCGATATAGACGCCGACATGTTGGGCACCCATCGAGCGGACATTGATGGTTTTCAAACCGCCGAGGCCTCCGTAATCTTTTATTTGAACCCCGGCAAAATATTTAAGCGCATCAGCGATTGATGTCGACGACAGCGATTGCAGCTCTGCTCCGCTGATGGTCTGCACCGTCGCGATTGGCGGCCTGCGAGCCGTCACTTGCACCTCCTTCAACGACATCAAAGAGTCGCTGAACTCGCTAATATTTTCGCCCCTAAGCGTAGCCGTGCCCACACTGATGAGCATCGCTGCCGAAAGGAGCATACGTTGGATTGATGCGCCTTGCATTAAAAATGTCTTTACTTCGCAGCGCTAAACCTCGAGCGCCTTATGCGAAATTAATACTACGATGGTAGGTCTTCTGACTCATCTCTACGCTGTCACAACCTTCCCGGTGTTTGCACGCCTGCTCTACCAGTGGCATAGATGTGACGCTAATGAGATTTACAGCAGCGGGTCTGTTCGAGATTCTCACTCGATTCCCTTTTAATCGCTTTCGGGTGGCGAACCATCTGTTACGGCTGCAAAGTTAAGCATTTATATCGTAAAATCAATAGGAATTGCTCTTTTTGCAGATTTTCGCTACATTTGCAAGCTAATAAACCTTGCTCGTCGACGTCGCTACGTCGTGCCTCAATCTATGGACAATAACAGCATCATCATAAAGGGTGCTCGCGTCAACAACCTCAAAAATGTAGATGTCGAGATACCTCGCAACAAACTTATTGTAGTCACCGGCCTCTCCGGCTCAGGCAAATCGTCATTAGCCTTCGACACGCTCTACGCCGAGGGCCAACGCCGATATGTAGAAAGCCTCTCGGCTTACGCCCGCCAATTTCTTGGCAAGATGTCGAAGCCCGAGGTCGATTTCATCAAGGGACTGCCTCCGGCAATCGCTGTCGAGCAAAAGGTGAATACCCGCAATCCGCGCAGCACCGTCGGCACTTCGACCGAAATCTACGACTATATGCGATTGCTCTTTGCCCGCGTCGGCAAAACCTACTCCCCCATCAGCGGCCAAATGGTGAAGAAACACACCGAAGAGGATGTGCTCGCCGCCGCCGACTCATATCCCGAAGGCACACGTATCGCTATCGTCGCCCCCATCGCCGACATCGAGGGTCGCGACTTTGCCACACGTCTCGACATATTGCAAAAGCAAGGCTACTCACGCCTGTTCCGCGATGGCAAGTTTATCAACATCCAAGACCTGCTCGACGACAAAAAAACAAAACTCATATCGTCAAACCCCGGCTACGACCTGCTAATCGACCGCTTGTCGGTAGCCTACGAAGGCGACGAGAAAAACCGACTCGTCGAGTCGGCCGAAACCGCTTTCTTTGAGGGCCACAACCGCTGCTCGCTTATCGTTTGGGGCGACGACGGCATCCATCGCTTCGACTTCTCAAAAAGTTTTGATGCCGACGGCATCACATTCCCCGAGCCCAACGATTTGATGTTCAACTTCAACAACCCCTACGGTGCATGTCCGCAATGCGAGGGATATGGCAACGTCGTCGGCATCGACGAAAATCTGGTCATCCCCAACCCCGCCCTATCGGTTTATGAAGACGCTGTCGCCTGCTGGAAGGGTGAGAAAATGAGCATGTGGAAACGCGAGTTGATGCATATCGCCCCCTCTTGCAGCTTCCCTATCCATCGCCCTTATTGCGACCTGACGGAGGCCGAGAAAAACTTCCTTTGGCACGGCAACTCCCGTTTTCCCGGCATCGACGGATTCTTCAAAATGGTCGAGGAAAACCTCTACAAGATACAGTATCGCGTGATGCTGTCGCGCTACCGTGGCAAAACCCTCTGCCCGAAGTGCCACGGCTCGCGCCTGCGCCCCGAAACTCGCAACGTGAAAATAGCCGGCATGACTATCTCCCAACTCAATGCCATGCCAATCGGCCAACTCAAACAATGGTTTGACAACCTCCAATTGCAAGGCAACGACGCTAAAATCGCCGCACGCCTGCTATCGGAAATCAAAAACCGCATAACATTTCTCTGCGACGTCGGGTTGGAATACCTCACCCTCGACCGCACATCGTCGACGCTCTCGGGCGGCGAGAGCCAGCGCATCAACCTCGCCACATCGCTCGGCAGCAGCCTTGTCGGTTCGCTCTATATCCTCGACGAGCCGAGTATCGGCCTTCACTCGCGCGACACCCAACGCCTCATCGGCGTATTGCGCAACCTGCAACGTATCGGCAACACCGTTGTCGTCGTGGAGCACGACGAAGAAATAATGCAACACGCCGACTGGATAATCGACGTCGGCCCCAACGCCGGACGCCTGGGTGGCGAAATCATCTATCAAGGGCCGGCCGAAGGCGTTAAAGAGGTCGCCAACAGCTATACCGGGCAATACCTCTCGGGCAAAGCCTCGGTAGCAATTCCCAAAAAGCGTCGCCGCTGGTCGTCGTATATCGAGATAAAAGGCGCCCGCCAACACAATCTCAAAAACATCGACGTCAAATTCCCCTTGGGCGTAATGACGGTGGTCACCGGTGTCAGCGGTTCGGGCAAATCAACCTTGGTCAAAGAGATACTCTACAAAGCGCTGCTACGCCATCTCGGCGAATCATCTGAAGCCCCAGGCTCGTTTCATTCGCTCGGCGGCGACCTAAATCGCATCAGCGCCGTTGAGTTTGTCGATCAAAACCCAATCGGGCGCTCCTCGCGAAGCAACCCCGCCACCTATCTCAAAGCCTACGACGAGATACGCCATCTGTTTGCCGACCAACAAGGCGCAAAGCAAATGGGATTCCCGGCCTCCTACTTCTCGTTTAACGCCGAAGGCGGACGTTGCGAAGAGTGTAAAGGCGACGGCGTCATCACCATCGAGATGCAATTCATGGCCGACATCACAATCCCTTGCGAGTCGTGCCACGGTCGCCGTTTCAAACACGACGTACTCGAGATTGAATATCGTGGCAAAAATATCTACGACGTGCTCGACATGACCGTCAACCAAGCTATTGAATTTTTCGGCGAAGTCAATGCCCCTGCCGAACGACGTATCGTCAAACGCCTGCAACCGCTCCAAGATGTCGGTTTGGGCTACATCAAACTCGGCCAATCGTCGTCGACGCTCTCCGGTGGCGAAAACCAGCGCGTGAAGCTCGCCTATTTCCTCGCCTCCGAGGGCCAAACCCCTACCCTCTTCATTTTCGACGAACCTACCACCGGACTCCATTTCCACGATATCAACACACTGATGAACTCGTTTGACCGCCTCATTCGTCAGGGCCACACGGTAGTTATCATCGAACACAACCTCGACGTCATCAAATGTGCCGACCACGTGATTGATATCGGCCCCGAAGGTGGCGATGCCGGAGGCAATCTCGTAGCTGCAGGCACCCCCGAAGAGGTCGCTGCCAACCCCGATAGCTACACCGGCCGCTTCCTCGCCGAAAA
>CAZBBL010000045.1:0-4411 GCA_964490275.1 uncultured Barnesiella sp. | reverse complement strand
TTTTTTGTTTAAATATTCTTGACATATCGAAAAATTATCTTAATTTTGAGCGTTTCTATTACAATCATCACCGAAAACTTCGGTGCTTAGGATTAAATAAGTAGAAAAAGCGTGTACTTTGCTCGTGTTTGACATTCAAAACTTATAGCTGATTATTCATCACAAAAAAGCATGAAAAACTAATATTGTTCGGCTTAAATACAATCATTGATATAGTTGTCAAATATGGGACCGAGTCGGCTCCCAACGCTTGAAAGAAATGCAAATTTACGCTGCAACCTGAGAGTCTTGCAGCAGACATGAAGAACCAATGAAAAGAAGGATATTACTACCCTTTGCTCTGTTGTCATTATCACTGCTTACATTTGAGGCCAATGCCGAGAACGACGCTTGGTATGTAGGCCTGGAAGCCGCCCACAATCAGTGTGGCGCCACGTTTCACACAACGAGTCTCAACATCATGCCCGGCATCTACGGCGGGTATCGTATCAACAACCTGGTCAGCGTCGAGCTGTCGGCCACGTTTGGTCGCTCAACCATGAAAACGCGCTCCTGCTGCGAAAACAGTTGGTTGAGTGCCGACGGCGACAGCTACAACACGTCGGTCATCGACAGCGACGGCGCTTTCTACTCCGACATCCGCAGTAAAGTCAACCTGCAAAAGTATCGGCTACGTGCCAATTTCGACATCCTGAGTCTGTTCTTGCCGGCGCAACAATGGTCGGTGACGCTCACTCCCTCAATCGGCTTGATTCACACCTCGACCCACGTCAGGCCCACTTACGTCAACAAGCTGACTGAAACCCACTTTGGATATGGCCTCGCCATCGGAGCCGGCTACAAAATCGACGAGCATATCACCGTCGGTGTCTTCTCGGGCGTGACCGGCCTCACCGGCGCCAAGATAGATGCCATGCCGGCAATCTACCACAACGACAATATCATTTGGGAAACCGGAGTGAAACTATCATGGACCTTCAAAAAATAAGTGCAATGAGATTTCGAAATATCACACCTCTGATTATAGCTGCTGTCTTTACGTCATGCGACAGCGAAACCCACGAAGACGAGCACGGCTTGGTAGTGTCGCTCAGTCGCGAATACACCGAGAGCATCGCCGACAATATCAGCGACGTACGTTGTGGCCTTACCGCTGCCGACGGTCAGTTCGCCGTAAGCCGATTCAACTCGGCCGAGAGCTTGTCGGCCAACGTTTTCGATGTCGCTTCGGGCAATTATACCATTGCCGTCGCCACCAACCTTACCCCCAACTTCAATATCAGCGACGCCCACGATTATATCGCTATCAATGACGGCGTTAGCAACCCCGACCATGCCTACTACGGTCGCTCAGAGGCCACCGTCAAAGAGCATGGACTCTCGCGCGCCAACGTCAGTCTTCGCTCAGTGCTCGCGACGCTCACCGTCACCGTCAACAACCTGCCTATCGCCTCTCAGCTCGACGTTGAGGTAGCCAATGCCGCCACAGGCCTCTACCCCTTCATACTCGACGAAACAACAGGCAATTACGGTGTCGCCGACAGCAACAGTGTCGCTATGTCTATCCCCTCGGCAGCCGGCGAGTTGGCGATGAGTTCAACCGGCAATCTGATGCCTACCGTAGCCACGTCGTCCAACTCCGTGCTCCACATCACGGTCACCACATCCAACGGCTACACCCACACCACCAATGCCGTAGCTCCGAAAATGTACCCCGGCGGGCACTATATATTTGAGGTAACCTACGAAGACCTCTACTCCGACCTTATCCTCTCGGGCATTCGCATCAACAGCTGGACCGAAGGGTGGGTTATCAATGGCGAAGTGCCCTCGCCCATCAACTAAGCAAATAATCAAACAATTTATAAACCAATACATTAAACAAAATCATGAGAACTAAACTTTTCTTAATGGCGCTTGCCACTACTGCGCTTTGTGTGACTTCATGCTCAGACAACGACGACCCCGCCAACAACGCCAACCCTGAGTACATCTCTATCAAAACCTCTATCGCAGGCAGCAACGCCTCGCGTACTGCAACCCAAGACGACGGCACTGAAGTGTTCACCGAAGGTGATGTCATCAGCGTTTACGCTTGGCTCGGAGAGAAAAATGTAGTACCCAAAGACCTCGTGGTCAACAACTCTCTCAACACGCTTACTTCAGGCACATGGGTTGCCAATCCTCAAATGCTTTGGCAAAACATGACCTCAAGCCACTATTTCCTCGCTGTTTATCCGGCTCGTCAAATCACCGACTTCACAGCCGACTCCTATTCGCTCTCTAACGACGCCGTAGCCAACGACCTGCTCGTAGCCGTCAACAACAGCGGCCTTGTTGCCACTCAAAACCCTGTCGCTCTGGCTTTCAACCACGTAATGTCGAAGCTCGTTGTCAACCTCACCTATCGCAACCAATGGGGTGAAACTCCTACCGTCACGAGCGTTATCGCCTCAGCTACCGACACAGCTACTATCGACTATCTCGCTGACAGCCCCGTCATCGCCGGTTCGACTTTGGTCGACATCGCCCTC
Source organism: uncultured Barnesiella sp. (assembly GCA_964490275.1). Classification (GTDB taxonomy): domain Bacteria; phylum Bacteroidota; class Bacteroidia; order Bacteroidales; family Muribaculaceae; genus JAGBWK01. Next base: position 1,877 of record CAZBBL010000045.1, on the reverse strand, counting down.
CCCGCTGTCACCGCCAACTCCCAATATACATCTATTATGGTGCCCCAAACCACATTCCAAACTCTCACCATCACCATCGACGGCAAACAATTTGTCTACGACAACGGCAAAGCCATCTCTTTGGAAAGCGGCAAAATCACCACTGTCAACCTTATCGTAGGTCGCGACAAAATCACGGCTGAGTCTGTCACCATCAACGATTGGGAAACCGGCGAAACAATCGACGGCGGCGAAGCCCTCTAAACGTTCAACATCTCAAACGCTAACATTTATAATTCAATCTTTTATTCAAACCCAAACAATTTAAATCTCTTACGACAATGAAACTTTCATATATCTTCGCAGCCGCTGCTGCTCTGTGCCTCGCTTCTTGCTCCGACAACGAACCTGCCGACGGCAACAAATTCCCCGACGACAACGTAATCCGCGTCACCACCAACATCAACGACGTTGTCAAAGCTCGCTCTACTTCCGACTACACCGGCGACGACTTCGCTCTCTACATCTCTCCGGCCGACGCCGAAAACATCTATACATATAAAAATGTATGGTTTGGTCTGTCTGCCGGCCAATGGCTGCCTATCGACGGCTCCGAACTCCACTGGCAAAGCAAAACCACCAACTATACCTATTCGGCCTACGCTCCAGCTGCCGGCACCAATGGCACAGCTCTTACCGACAATCAGTTGAGCTACGACCTCTCCAGCAACAACTTCGACCTTATCTGGACATCAGGCAAAGGCTTGGCCTCTGATTTGGCTGCTTCGGGTGCGCTCAACCTCACTTTCGATCACCAATTCTGCCGCTTCGCTTTGGAAATCGTTGTCGGCAACTCCTTCTATCTCTCCTCTTCTGAAAACCCCATCGACGCCGTTTCGTTTACCAACGCCACCGGTAAAGGTCAATTCAATGTTTTGACCGGCGAAATCACCAACGCCGAAGAGGTTGAAATCGTCGCTTCTACCGGCAGCCACACCGCAGGTACTCTCACCGAAGATGGTGTCTACACCACCGCCGGCGACTACATCGCTCCGGGCGAACAAGCTATCACTGTCAATCTTACCGTCAACGGTGACGATTACTCATACACCCACGCCTCCTACAACTTCGAAGCCGGCAAGAGCTACACTCTCAAAATCAAAGTCGGCGAATCGAGCGTCAACGCTACCGGCATCACCATCAGCCAATGGAACGAAAACGATGCTACCGATATCTCAACTCACTAATCTCTCCTCCAACAATGAAACTATCTTATATACTTATGATAATGGCGGGGCTTGCGCTGACGGCTTGCTCCGACGAGGTTGAGTCGACCTTTGGCAACGACGCTTTGGCGGTGCATTTCACCGCCAACGTCGGCACCGCTTCGCGCTCCGCCAACAACTATATCGCCAACGGTGCCACCGTCAAAATCTCAAACGGTGGCCAATATTTCGGCTACGTGGCCGGCGACGACGGCAACCTCACCCCTACCGACGGCGACTTCATCCGCTGGTCGTCGATGAGTCAGGGTTCGATGGCCATCACTGCCTACACTCCCGCCACCGACGCAGCCTCAATCAGTTCGTTCACAATCGCTGCCGACCAAAGCAGTGCAGCTGCCTTGGCTGCTGCCGACTATGCCACGTTCGACGGCACTGTCAGCCGTTTGGCCAACTCCAACAACGTATCGTTTGAGCTGACTCGCCAACTTGCGCAAGTCAACGTCAACATCGCATCCGTTGACAAGCGCTATGTCGACACCGACGACGACAAATTTACCTTCGACGTCACCGTTTTCTCCCCCTCTACTACTGTCACCGTCGGTGCTGACGGCGTAAGTGGCGACGGCAAGGCCTTAGAGGTAACGCCCTACAGCAGCAGTGCGACGGCCTCAA
>CAZBBL010000044.1:0-13372 GCA_964490275.1 uncultured Barnesiella sp. | reverse complement strand
GCACAATCGGTAAAATTGTCATCGCAATTTGTTTCCCGATTGCGATGCAAATTTACGCAATATTGTGCGTTCCCACAAGAAAAAAGACGCAATATTGTGCGTTAAAAATTATTAATAAATCATACACCGTTGACAATGAACAACTTAGACATTACGGAATTGCGAAAAATTTTGGGTCTATCCCAAAAGAAACTCGCCGAACGTTTGGGCGTTCATACCCGAACGATTCAAAATTGGGAAGCCGGAGGCGAAATCCCACAATCGAAACGCGCATTATTGTGCGCATTGATGCCGAATCAACATATCGTGTTCGGCGGACAACACGTTCAAAACGGCGATGCCGTAAACGGCAACAAATTCATTGACGGCGTGCGCGATGAAATTCAATCCGAAAACGTCACGATTCAAAACATGGAATGTAATTTCGGACAATTGATTAACACAATCTCGCGTATGCAAACCACAATCGATGAATTGATTGCACAACAAGGACGATATTTGAATATCATCGAAAATATGCAATCGAAATAAAAATTTTTACGGCGATTATTATTAAGTACCGCCGGATTAGAAATAATACCAATCTCAAAATCAATCACATCATGCAACGCATCATCATCATTTTAATCATTCTCGCGATTGCGTGTTTCGCATTAGCCGGAGTAATCAACAAATTTGAAAAACGTCTCAAACAAAAATCTGCGCAACGTGCATCCGTGCCGCCGGTTTCATCATCGCAAACCGTTCAACAACGGCGAATGTCGGCGAGTTTCAAAATCGAATATCCTAACCGATTGCGGATTTATGAGGATTCAAAACGACTCGCATCATCGACAAAAAATTTCGATGTGATGAAAAGTCGGTGCGATGAAATCGCCGGTTACTACGATTGGTTGCAACCGTTCATCGATGCCGGGTTGCCAATTTCGGCAAATATGAGCAACGATGAAGCACACGCCGAATTGCGGTCGTTTTTCAATCATCATGCCGTGAGGATTGCAAAATCAATTGTCGAATCATCCGACACGGTACGCAAACGCAAAAACAAATTGCCTATACTTGAAAACATCAAATCGCAATTGCGCGATGCGCGTAACACAATCGAATGTCAAACCGAAATCGATGCGTTGATACGCTCGATTGAATCCGAATGATGAACATGAAAAAAGCATTTTATTTCATCGCCGCAATCGTGATGATGTGCATGATGACGGCGTGCGAATCGAAAAGCGTGTCGCAAGGGCGCGATTTGTATCGCAAATATCTTTACAAAACGGCGATTGTGCCGGATGAGTTGAAAATTTACGATGAGTCATTTGTCGAATCAGAAGACGGATATTCGGTCGAGTGGACGGTCGATGTCGGCGGCATCACTCGCGGCGGTCAGCATTTTCGCCGAACGATGCACTTTGAAACGCACGGCGGCGCAATGTTGAAAACCGATGATGGGGATTTGATTGACGCATCACGATTGCAATAATTCAAAACAACCCAATGGGTTAATCTCGGTTGTTTTCGGTTGAAAAAACAACCCAAAACAACCCAAAACAACCCAAAACAACCCGATATATGATATATACTAACGTATATAGTCTATATATATAATTATAATATAATATTATTTTATTTTTATTCCTAACGTCATAAAAATAAAAATGTCAAAATTGAAATTTTGACTTTGTGTTTTTTTGATGTTGAACAAAATTTTTCAACGTGAAATGAGGAACGAAACGTATAAACAAATCGTGTCAACGTCCGGCATCAATTCACCGGTAAAACGGCGCACAAAATCCGGCGCAAATGAAAAACGCGTTAAATGCGTCAAATTTCGCGATGAATTGTTTGAATATACAAATTATCAACCGATACCGATAAAACGCGCCAAACGCAAAGGAAACGGCAAAATCGGCGGTTTCGCGGAAACATCACGCCGACCGATGTCGAAATCGGCGGCAAAAATCAAAATATCGCAAATTTCAAAATATTGTCATATATGAGCCGAACACGAAAATACAATGCCGACACGATGTCGGTCATGGATAGATTTTTCATTGCGGTCGAGGCTTGCGTCAAGGCAAAAATCATCAAAAACACGCGTGCATATTGCGCCGAAATCGGCATCGAATCAAATCACTTTTACATTCAACGCAAGGAACGCACGCGCGGTTACTTCGAGGTCGGTTGGGTCGTTCCGTTGATACGCGATTACGGCATTTCGCCGAAATGGTTGTTGACCGGCATCGGAACGATGTTCGCGTAACACCGGGAACGCATCGGCACACAAAAAACGTCCTCAAATGCCGAAATTCGGTGTTTTGAGAACGTTTTTGTTCGTTTCGCGCACGGCACGCATGATGTTATTTCCGTTCGGCGGTATCATCGTCATCGCCGCCGGTGTTGCCGAAAATGTCCGGAATCCGGGAAACGGCGGCTTGTTTGTTTTTGTCTAATACCTTTGCGTAAATTTGCGTTGTCGATAATTCGCGATGACCCAACAATTTTGACACGGTGTAAATGTCCGTGCCGATGTCTAACATCATCGTTGCGAACGTGTGCCGACCGCAATGAAACGTGATGTTCTTTTGTATTCCGGCACGCATGACCCACAATTTGATGTATTGATTCGTTGCGGACGGCGTATGTATATCGCCGAACACCTTATCGGTCGGTTTATGCGAACCGCGTTCGCCGATGAGTGCGGCGGCTTGCGGCGCGATGTCGATGTATTCTTGACCGCCGGTTTTCTTTTGCCGAAATATGATGCGCGTAAATTCGTTTTGCGTGTGAACCTCGCCCCACGTCAATTTTACGATGTCCGAACGCCGTAACCCGGTCAAACATGAAAACATGAACGCACGTTTGATTTCGGCGAAATCACAATCGGTTGCCGACAATCGGCGCAATTCATCAATCGTCAAATACATTCGCGTTCCCTCCTCGCCGCGAAATCCCTCAATGCCGCGCATCGGGTTGTGTGCTATGATGCGGTCTTCGTATGCTTGATTCAAACACGCACGCAATTTGTTGAAATACGATTGTTTTGAATTTTGTGACAACGGTTTTTTAATCGTCCGGACGCGGTTGTCTGAACCGAAAGCTTGTGCGCGTGTTTCGAGATAATCGCGAAATCCTTGCACCCATGCCGGGGTGATTTGCGCGAACGTGATGTTGCGATTGTGTTCGTACAATTCGAGATGTCGCAACGCCGAATACCAATTACCCCAATTACCGCGCGATTCCTCGCCCAACCGTTTTTCGGTCATATCACGGTAATATCGGAAAAACAATGTTTGTTCGGCATATTGCGTTTTGAATCCGTATTCGCCGTTTTGAATTTCGATGATGCGTTGCGATTTGATTGAATTTGCAAGTTGCAACGTTTCGCGGTTTTTGTCCTTGTCCGAACGCGTGTGTTCCGGAATGAGGTATAATTTCAAAAATTCGTATTCACGAACGCCGTTCCGGTATATGTCGAGATACAACGACACGTTGCCGTTCGACAATGTTTTCCGGCGCAATCGCACCGGTTCTTTAATCGGTTGTTTTGTCATATCATTTGCGTTATTTGTTACTTTTGTTACTCGGCGGCGGTCGGGTAACAAAATAGTAACGCAAAGTTAGCATATTTACGACATACGCACAACACACAAATGTATTTTTAACGAAAATGTCATGTTCGGCAATACCTTATATTATACGGTGTTTATGTGTTGCGCCGATGTTATTCGTGTGTTATGTGTGAATGACGTGAAAATCGGGGTCTACTTTCCGATGCAGAAGCGGGAGAAGATTGTGGCGAGGATTTCGGTTGAGGGGATGTCGCCGGTGATGGTGGCGAGATGGTGGATTGTTTCGCGGAGGTCTTGTGCGATGAGGTCGCCGGGGAGGTTGTCGCTAAGGGCTTGGCAGACGCGGCGGGCCGAGTCGAGGGCTTGACTGAGGGCTTGGGCATGGCGTGCGTTGGTGACGAGGATGTCTTCGTCGGCGTCGCCACGTTGGTCGGCTGCGAATTGTTGCAGTTGGTCGCGCAGTTGGTCGATGCCGTGGCCGGTGAGGGCTGAGATGGGGCATACGGCGCCACGGGCCGGGTTGGCAAGGGCTGCGATGGCTTGGTGGGCGTCGATGACCGATTGTGAGATATCTGTTTTATTAAGGGCGAGCAGCAGGTAGGCGTCGGCAGCGTTGACTTTGTCGATGGCCAGATTGAGGGTATTGATGTCGAGGGGGGCTGTGGCGTCGGCAACGACGATGACGATACGCGCTTTGTCGATGGCCTGCAGCGAGCGCTGTATGCCGATTTGCTCGATGGTGTCGGTGGTTGAGCGCAGGCCGGCGGTGTCGATAAAGCGAAATAGGAAGTCGCCGATTTCGAGGGTTTCTTCGATGGTGTCGCGGGTGGTGCCGTGGATGTCGCTGACGATGGCGCGGTCGTCGCCCAACAGGGCGTTGAGCAATGAGGATTTGCCGGCGTTGGTGGCGCCGACGATGGCTACGGGGATGCCGTCTTTGATGGCTTGGCCGCCGGCAAAAGAGCGGTAGAGGCGAGACACTTCGGCTGTGATGTCGTTGGCCAGCGATGAGAGTTTTTGACGCGAAGCGAATTCGACTTCTTCTTCAGAGAAATCGAGTTCGAGTTCGAGCAAGGAGGCGAGGTCGACGAGTTGTTGACGCAGCGAGGCGAGACGGCGAGAGAATCCGCCACGCATTTGCGAAATGGCGATACGATGGGCGGCACGCGAGTTTGAGGCGATGACGTCGGCTACGGCTTCGGCCTCGGCCAAGTCGAGTCGGCCGTTGGTGAAGGCGCGGCGAGTAAATTCGCCGGCTTCGGCCAGTCGGCAACCGGCAGCGACGAGCGATTGCAGCAGTTGTCGCTGCACGAAGCGAGAGCCGTGGACGGCAATTTCGACAACTTCTTCGCCGGTGAAAGAGCGTGGGGCGCGGTAGACGGTGACGACGGCTTGGTCGAGAATAGAGCCGTCGACATCAGAGATAGTGCCGAGGTGGGCGGTGTGAGAGTCAACCTCGCTGAGGTTTTTGCCATGCCAGATGCGGGCTACGCAGGCGATAGCTTCGGGGCCGCTTACGCGGGCCACGGCGATGCCACCTACGCCCGGGGCGGTAGAGATGGCGCAAATAGTAGAGTTGTCGAGAAGTGTCATTTGAGTCGGCTCCATTTATTGAAGTTGCAGGTGCTTTCTACGACAGATTCGATGCTGTCGGGGAGTTGGCTGAAGAAGTCGTGGCCTGTGAGGCGTTCTACCTCGTCGACCGTCATAGCGCATTTTTGCATGCCGCCGGCTACCGAGCCGTTGGGCATGATAAAGCCGATAGCCGTAGGTGGGTTGGTATAGGGCGAGAGCACTACTTTGAAAAATTTTGCCGGGACGGCTACTTTGCTGTCGCCGATATATCCGGTGATAGGGTTAGCGCCTTTGAGCACGGGGCCGCAGACGATGATGACGGCGCTGTCGCGAGTGGTGCGGGCGCGGCATTTTTCTTCGAGTTTGCGCCACGAGCCGCGGTTGAGTTCGCCGGCCTGAGGGCAGATATTGGTCATGAAGAAAGTTTGGCGCATAGCGTCTTCGTTCCATTTCATGTCGCCTGCCGGGGCCATGTGTCCGCGGTCGTAGCCCGACGAGGTGTAGTCGCGAGGTGAGGCGCTGCCGTCGACGTCGGGGTCGGCCGAGAATTTATCGTAGCGGGGTTCGGTGCCGGCAGCCTCGTCGGCAGTGAGTTCCCACGCTACCCAGTTGGGGATGTGTAGGTCGGGGTTGAACGATACGGTCATGCCCATATATTGTATGATTACCTCTTTTTGTCCGGGGTTGGTAATGACCGACGTAAGGTCGGCGCCGGGCAATTTGTTGGCCGAGCCGCTACGGTTGTCTGACGAGCGCGACAGCAGCATGTGGGCACCGAGCAACAGGGCTGCGCCGAGCAGCAATATTATGATAATCGTTTGAGGCTTGATGCCGTTGTTTTTTTTGCGACGCGAACGGCGTGAAGATGATTGGTAGGAGACTGTCATAGCTAAATTACGGAGATAGGAGAGTCGGGGATATAGGTTGATTTAATGGCCCACGCTTTGGGATAGAGGTTGTTGGCGCGATTGCCGAGATTTTTCACGAAGCCTAAGGGGCGGCCTTGGTAGCGGAGCAGCACGAAGGCGCGAGGGGCGCCGTGGATGGCGATGCTCTCGCCACGCAGGTAGGCGATGGCCTGAGAATAGTCGACGTCGGCATGGGCAAACTGCGATTGGTCGAGCGTTTGGCTCAAGGCCAACGGATGGGCGGGGATATAGTCGGCGCCTTTGATGGTGGCTACCTGAGTGCCGGCATAGATGACGTCGAGGGCTTTGAGGGCTTGGTCGAGCAGGCGCCGATGAGCGGGGTCGATGGCATAGAGGTCAGAGCCGAGGGTGAACGCCGACAGCTCGGGGTTGAGCCATTTAGGGGCGTTTTTGATAGGTTTGTCAATTGATTTTGCTTTTTTTGAGCGTGTCTGAGGCTCGGCAGCACTGTCGGCAGCGGGTTTGCGCAGCAAGGCTATAAACAAGCCTTCGCCGTCGACGCGACCGGGTATGAATCGCGAAGCCTCAACGATTTCGTCGAGCGAGGGGTCTACGCCGGGATAGTCGTTAAGGCCCGTGGGGAGCATTTCGGCGCCAAGCTCACGGCAAAGCCACGCTACGTTGTGCTCGTCTTCGCTGAGATTAAACGTGCAAGTGCTGTAAATCAGGTATCCGCCCGGGCGGAGCAGCGCCCAAGCGTTGACAAGAATCTCGCGTTGGAGCGCAGCGCATTGATTGACCAGCGCCGGCGACCATTGGTTGACCGCGTCGTCATCCTTGCGCATCATTCCCTCGCCCGAGCAGGGTGCGTCGACGGCCACAATGTCGGCGACAGCGCCCAATCGGCGATAGCGAGCTGTGTCGCCACGGCTGACGATGACACTCGGGTAGCCCCATTTGATGATGTTTTCGCGCAATGCTTCGGCACGTCGGCCATCAAACTCGTTGGCCATAATCAGCGAGCCTTCGGGGAGCACGTCGGCGACAGCCGTAGTTTTGCCACCGGGGGCTGCACACAAGTCGGCATATACGATAGCGCGAGAGTCGGCAGTCAGACGCTTCACGATGTCGGCAATAGCCATCGACGAGGCGTCTTGCACGTAGTAGAGACCTTGGTGGAGCGCCGGGTCGAAGGTGAATCGCGGACGCTCGCCGTCGATGTAGACAGCAGTCTCAGCCCACGGCGGTTGGCGACGTCCGGCGGGCACAGCGACGCCTTTGCGACGGTTTACGCGGACGGTGACCGACGGATTGGCCTGGGCGATAGTGTCGGCGAGGTTGTCCATCATGCTTCCGCGAGGCAGACGACGCAGCGTAGCGAGCATTTCGACAAAGTCGGCTTTAAGCTGTTTCATAATCGTAGTTTTCAACTACAAAGGTATGACTTTTTGAGCGTTGACTACAACTTTAGGGCTACAAAATAGGTTAAGAACAGCCGTTTTGCTACTTTTGCGGTAGCGATGATTTATCTATGCGAAGATATGGCCTCGACGTTGCCCGCCGAGATATGGTCGACGTTGCCACCGCAACGTCGCGCCAAGGCTATGCGCTATCGCCGATCGCTGCAACAGCGCCAGTCGGCCTTGGCCTACCTGATGCTACGCTACGGACTGCTCAAAGAATACGGCATATATCTATCTGCCGACCTCGAGCTCACCGCCGAAGGGAAGCCGGTCTTGAGCGCCTATCGCGACGTGTATATCAGCATCAGCCACTGCGACCAAGCCGTCGCCGTCGTCATCGCCAACCGCCCCATCGGCATCGACGTAGAGAGCATCTGTCGCTACGACAACGACGTAGCCCAACGCTGTTGCAGCGACGAGCAAATGCAACTGATAGCGTCAGCCACCGACCCCGGCCGCTGCTTCACCCAACTATGGACCATGAAAGAGAGCCAAATAAAGTTGCTTGGCAAAGCGCCGGCCGACCTTCGCGCACTCCCCTCCCCCGCAGCCCGGTTCTTCACCGTCGACCGTGGCAGCTACCTGCTGTCGACCTGTAGCGATACCGCCCCACGCCACCCCCTTTGCGAACTCACCGTCAGGGATGTGTCGCCATGAATAAAAAAATATTTGGTTGTTTTGAGATTTATATATAATTACAAATTCACTTTGTGTTTTTGAAATGAGTTGTGATGAGGGCGGTTGAGGGTGGCGGGCACAAGCGACTACCTCTCGGCACTCGAATGATTTTGTTTTTGCTACCGAGGAGACGCTCGCTATCGCTCGCTTTCTCCTCGGTTACCTACAAATTCGTCGCTCTCGCGACGATATTTGCTTGGTTTATAGGCGGTTGATGGGAGCGGGCGAAATGAATTTCGCCCCTACAATGATGGTGCAAACCACTGATGGCGAGGGCGTTTGGGGGTGAGGCGCACATTGTAATGTTGTTGTCATACATTTGTTATGGATTAGAGATTTTTAACTACAAAAATGCTGCTAATTAGCGCGGTGGAGCTATCTTTGCAGCGTCTATCTAACGAATTGTCTACTTACGCACTATTGAAAAACCACAAAATTCAGCACGTTATTAGGCTCGTTATTAGTTAGTTATATCTGAATGTTTTTGCTCTATTTAGTATTTATCCGAGCTTAGAAACTTTCATCATTTTATTTATCAACCCTTAAGTCGCAATATGACAAAACTATTGCCCCTTATCGTTAATGCTCTATACCTACGCTTGGCTGCGCCTCTGTTGGCGCTGGCTGCTCAGTTTGCACTCAGTTCGTGCGACGACTGCCTCGACGGAACAATTGCCGACAGGCAACCGCTGTCGGTTGTCAACCTCAAACTCAGATTCGACGCTGAGTTTGCCTCGACGATACAATCAACGATACAATCGACAAGTGGCGCTGCTACAGAGGTTGGCGTCACCATCGCCGCCTATCGCGCTAACGATGGCAGCGCTGTCGCTACCAACCGCCGGGCCTACGCTACTTTCGACTACAGTCTGAGTTTCACAGGCAGTGGCGACTACGACGTGGCTCTATCGCTTCCCGCGGGCCAATGGCAACTTATGGTATGGGCCTCACAGGTCGACAGCGAAGGCAATGTCTACTACGACCACAGCGATTTTTCAAACATCGCGCTGATAGAGAGTGGTGGCCACCGTGGCTGCGACGACGGTCGCGACGCTTTCAGCGGGTCGGCAAAGGTAGTAATCAATCGAGGGCGACCTCACGTCGGGGCAGCAAACAATGACTACACTATTGAAATGTCGCGCCCGATGGCCAAATATCGCATCATCACTACCGACCTCGACGAGTTTGCCCAATCGCTTTCCTGGGAACCGGCTGCGGCAACCGATTTGAGTCGCTACAAGATAAGGGTTGCCTATGCCGGATTTATGCCGTCGGCCTTCGATATGCTTAATGACGGGCCATGCGATGCGCTCACCGGAGTAAGCTACGACGCTGACATCGTGCGCATTAGCGACGACGAAGCCTTGCTTGCGTTTGACTATATTTTTGCCGGCAATGGGGCGCAATCGGTGGCGCTCGCTATCGGTGTCTACGACAGCCAAGGCCGGTTGGTAGCCACTACCCCACCCTACGACATACCGCTCAAGCGCAACTGCCTGACGACCGTTACCGGACGTTTCCTCACCTCGCAAGGCGACGGTGGCACCGTGATTGACAGCCAATTTTCGGGCGACTTCAATATAAAGTTCTGAAACCATGCAACTTACCATAACAACCATTATTTATTAACCATTAACCAATTCTTAATCAATCAGAAAAACAATGAACAAAAAACTATTTCCGGCATTAGCCTTGACGTGCTCAGTATTGTTTGGGGCGTGCTCCAACGAAGATGTAACTCAAGTTATCGACGAAGGCAATCGCGTGTCGTTCACAGCTCAACTACCCGAGCAGATACGCAGTCGCACCTATAGCGACGGCACTACCGCCACGGCTCTCACATGCTATGTCTACCAAAAGATTGGCAACGATTTTAGCTATGTCACATCGGCCGAAGCCACCATCAGCAGTCTGAAAGCCTCGGTGTCGTTCAATCTCATGAAGGGGGAAACCTATGCTGCCGTCTTCTGGGCTCAAGCTCCCAATGCCCCTTATAGCTTCGATGTCGCCACGGCTACGATGAGCATGAACTATCTGGCCGAGGGTGCTACCGAGGCAGTCGCCAACGACGAACTCCGCGACGCCTTCTATTATCGCACCGACGATTTCAGAGTAGACGGCAGCAGCAACAGCAATGTGACGCTGACGCGCCCGTTTGCTCAGGTAAACATCGGTGCAAGCGACTTGGCTACAGCCGCCGCCAACGGCTATATCTACAATTCGGCCAAGGTAACCGCTAACACCTATGCTACGCTCAACCTGCTCACCGGCGAACCCGACTCGCTGACAGAGGTGACCTTTGCCGAAGCCACGTTCCCATCGTTGCTGACAGGCGACGCCAAGCAATCGTTTCCCATCGTAGAGGAGGGTGTCGACTACGACTATCTCTCGATGAACTATCTGCTTGTCAATGACCGACAAGAGCTTAGAGATATCGCCATCACGCTTACGCCGACGGCTGAGTCGAAGTTTCAAAACTCAAAGACGTTTACCTATAGCAATGTGCCGGTAAAGCGCAATTATCGCACCAATATCTACGGTACGCTGCTGACCAACGGCGTCAACTATAACGTGGCGCTCGACCAAGACTATACCACGCCCGACTATAATAATACACGCTTAGCCACTACCGCTCAAGAGTTTGTCGACGCTCTGGCTACAGCCGGCGACGGCGATTGCATCATCGTCAACGGCACAATCGACTTGAGCAAAGCCAACGCGCTGACTATCAACGCCGATATCACAATCGAGGTACCCACCGGCTCGACCATCACCACCGCTCGCCAAGCCACAGGTGGCAATATCGTTGTCGCTGCCGGCAAAACGCTCACTATCAAGGGCCAAGGTACGTTCTCGGGCAACAACCGCATCATCGACGTAGATGGCAAGCTCGTGGTCAACGATGCCAACTTCGCGACATCGACCGACAACTATAGTTCGGCCATAACGGTCAACGAAGGTGGCGAACTCATCTTCAATTCGGGATTGATCAACGCCGCTTATTTCGCCCTCTATATCGAAGGCAAAGCAACCATCAACGGTGGCGACATCGTTTCTACCAGCGCTAAGGCCGGTGGCGGTGCGGGCTATTGTGTCGTGCTCGAAAATGCCAACGCCGACCTCGTAGTAAACGGAGGCTACCTTCAAGGGGCGCACGGCGTGGTAGGCATCGACGCCGGCAGCTTCACCCTCAATGACGGTATGCTGGTGGCCAAGCGCTCAGACGCCGCCCCCAACGACAACTACTATGCCGTCTATATCGTTGCCGGGGAGGCCAACGTAGCTATCAACGGTGGCTATCTATATAGCGACCGCACCAACGGTGCCATCTATCTCGACGATTCTGTCACCTCGAGAGCCAACGGCAACGTCGCCATCGTCGGTGGCACGTTTAGCGACCGAGGCAACCTCGACAGCGACGGCAACCCGAAGATAACGCCGGCCAACGGATATGCATGGCAATTGCTCGACCCTGCCGAAACCGTCACCACACATGGTTACGACCTGACATTCAACTACATCGTCTCACTTCAATAACTTTCCACCGCCGCGGGGTCGACGTGATGTCGACCCCGCGGTATTATAAAGCAAATAGTAGTGGATGAGGTGGATAGGTCGGCTAAGACCTATAAGGCTTTCAGCTCGAATGCTTCTGTAAATGGGATTCGAGAATGAGTTGCATGATATTTGACCCATGCCGGCTCCTCGTGGCTGATGGCGGAAATTTTGCCTGAGCTATAGTTCATAAAATGAGAGCAGACGGTGTGTATAATCTCCTTCTCGCTGTCATTTAAAATAGCGCTGTCAGGCACAACATTCGACAATAGAATATTGCCTTCGTATTCGCCAATCGGGCGCAGTTCCTGGCTGATTTCGTCAAATTGGCTGTAAAGTTTTTCCCATCTGTCGGGCACCGGGCCGAAATCAATGGCACGGAAAGAGAGACCTGTAATAGCGATGCCACGTTGACGATATGACAGGAAATCGATATAAAAGAGAAGTTTGTTCATCTTAGTGCAGAAAACTTCGCCGCACTCTTGTAAAACAGTAAGCATAACGGTTTTTACACGCTCAAGAGAAATGGGCGAAAAACCGTTGTCGACGCCACGTGCCACGCTAAACAAACGTCGGCACTCATACTCATCAATATGGTATTTTTCTGATTGAGCTATTACATGCTGCACTTTGGCTGTAATACTACTATATTCTTTATCTGAAAGCAATTGCCGAGCAGACTCTACTAAATCTAAGAACACCTTCGGATTCATGATCGAACGAATCATGCGACCATTCGAAACACTCGGCACTTCTCCGGTTTCATACAGTCGCCATTGGTTTGTGCCGATGCCCAATATCGCCGACATTTTTGTGGCAGAAACTCCATAGCGGCTGCGTGTCGCAATTATCTCGTCGGTAAACGGGATACCATATCGCGTACGATATTGGTTGGTCACTTGCCGAAAACCGGCGTCGTCGCTTTCGTTTGTTGTGAATTTTTCATTGGTATCTTCACAGACGTATGCCGTGTGTATATACTCATATTTCTCACCACGGAAAACCCATGTGCGGGGCTCGTACACGACCTTCATCTCTTTACCTGTATATGGACTTAACATAGTAATATATAAGTTTTTAGTTTTCTTTGAATGGATAAATCAATGGATGCTCAGCAATATGAAATGATATACAAATCGTCTGATTTGTCACTCCCGAAATCATCACTTTTATGTAGATTTCACGGCCTTTAACGTCTTTGCCGAACACCCACATCTCGCCGAGCCTGTTAAGCTCGTCAACGACCGGACCTTGAACGTAATCTTCAACACGCAGATTCTTTATTACGATTGTCCTATACGACGGAACAATCTCCAACTCTTGCAAAGTAGCTTGGTTCTTACCTCTATCATCACGAAACAAGATACCCAAAATTTTCATCTTCGTGTGAAGCTCCTTCAGAAACGACTCTACTTCTTCTTTTGTTACCATTTGGCGCTTTAATTTGTTGTTATCGCAAAAGTATGAATTTTATCTATATAAACAAATTATTCAACGTTAAAGTTGATTTTTGGAATAATAATGCCCGTGCGGGCAGTGGATGAGGTGGATAGGTCGGCTAAGACCTATAAGGCCTATAGATTTGAGAATGAGGGGTTCGTCGCCGGCGGGCACAAGCGACTACCTCTCGGCACTCGAATGATTTTGGTTTTGCTACCGAGGA
>CAZBBL010000043.1:0-13410 GCA_964490275.1 uncultured Barnesiella sp. | reverse complement strand
AATATACCTTGCGGTTTGAATATTTCCAAACAAAACCGGCAAATTAACTAAGTGATATTTCAGGGTTTTGGGGTTGGGTCGGCGGTGATGGGGATGGTGGCGTTGTAGGTGAGCAGGTCGGCGGGGGAGAAGCGGTAGGTTTCTGAGGCCAGTGAGGCCGATTCGTCGAAGGCTGACGAGCGTATGTCAAGCAGGCCGCAGAGCAGTTCGAAGGCCAAGTCGTTGGTGAAATATTTGTCGGCATTGGCTTGCAGGGCCGAGGCTCGGTAGGGGTGGTTGGCGCGATATTCGTCGCTGAGCCATACGGCCAAGGGGATTCTGACGTGGCCAAAGCCGTCGAAGTTGGGCGAGCGATGGCGGTCGGGCACGGTGGCGTGGTCAGAGAAATAGACCATTGCTTGGAGGTTGAGGCTGTCGACGCAATAGTTGTAGATTTTGTGGAGCACGCCGTCGGTATATCTGATTGAGTTGAGATAGTTGATAGCGTCGTCTTGCACGCCGGGGGTGCCCCATACGGTGGCTTCGGCGGGGTAGCGGTTGAGGAAGTTGAAGTGGCTTCCTTTGAGGTGGACAACGAGGAAGTTGTCGCGCGAGGGGTCGAGCTCGTCGAGGAAGTCGAGCAGAGTGTGGTCGTATTGCACTTTGCCGAGCTGTTGGTGGGTCCAACGAGCCACGTCGGCAGTTTCGGCGATGAGCGATACGGAAGTGTCGTTGGCTCCGAGGTGTCCTTGGTTGCTATACCAATGCACGCGGTAGCCCAATTTATGGGCTATGTCGACGATTGATGGGGCGTCGAGAAATGGGAGGTTGTTGTATTGGTTGCGTTGGGTCAAGGCGCGTTCGAGGGCTTCGACCGTGTGCATGGCGCATGAGTAGGAGTTTTTAAAGAGTATGCAGCCATGGTTTCTGGCCATGTCGCTGAGCCAGGGGGTGGTGTCGCGGTCCATCGGGGTGAATGCGCTCATGTGGTCGCGCGAGGCCGATTCGCCGATTACTAAAAGTATGGTCGAGGGGTGGGCCGAGTGTTTGCCGAGGGGCTCTACGTCGAGCGATTCGAGGCGTTGACGTTGACCGCTGAGGTACATGCGGTTGCGTTGATTGAAATCTTTGACGTCGAGGTAGAGACTCACCAGTCCGCAACGTCGCCAGGGGGAATGTCTGCCGGAGAATGTCAGAAATGAGATGGCGACGGCAGCAGCCGCGGCTATCAAGCCGATGATAGTGCTGTGGGCGATGGCGACGGGCTGTTGGATGAAGGCGGTGGCGACGATGGCGGCAATCACCGCTACGAGCAGCAGCAAGAAGATTGTGAGGCGGGCCGGGGAGAATGAACGGCCAAATTCAATGACCTCGTTGTAGTGGGTTTCGTAGAATATCTTCATGCCACGCACGTCGATGGCGTTGCCGTAGAGCAGGTAGTAGCCCCATTGAAAGATTAGGGCCAACAGCAGGCAGATGTCGACGATGGCGACAATCAGGTTGGTGGCGACGGCGATACCAAAGGCGTCGCCGGCGATTTGCAGAGCTGAGAGCAGTCCGTAGAGATAGAGCGCCAGGGCGATATCCATGAAGTTGTCGTAGTCGGGCGAGGTGGCACGGTAAGACAGATGGTAGAGCAGGGGGTAGGTCAGAGCGACGGTGGCGCAAAGCAGAGCCGTGAGCCAGGGTAGGATGCCTGTCATTTGGAAGGCGGCAATGGCCGATGGGGCTAAGGCGATGGCCGAAGCAATCGACAGGCGTGTCAGCTGTTGGTGGCGAGCACTCGACGACAGCCCTTTGTTGAAACTGCGATAGATTAATGTCGACAGCAGAGCCAATATGGGTATGGCGACGATGTAGATAGCGTAGAGCATTTGCTTTTGGCTGAGGGTTATTGGGCTGTTACGGCGAGTTTATGGGAGAGGGTCTGACTCTCGTTTCCGTCTTCGGTGATTTGAGCGCGGTAGATGTAGATGCCACGCACTACGCGACGTCCGGCATTGTCGGTCAAATTCCAGGTGATAGGATATGAAAGATAGAGGTCGGAGCGTGCCGAAGATGTTTGGCTCCAAACGGGTTGGCCGAGCAGGTTGTAGACGGTGAGCGTCACTTCGATGGTGGTGTCGGGGCGGTCGTGGCTCAGGTAGAAGTTGGCTTCGGTCGAAGCGGGGTTGACGTCGGTGTAGACGTCGTAGAGGTTGGGAGCTACGCCGTCTTTGACGAAGAAGTCGACATATTGTTCATCGTAGTTGCCCCCGTTGTCGAAGATGCGCAGACGCAGGGTGTGGGCGCCTTCGGTGAGGTCTTCAAACGGATATGATATTGTGCCCGAGGCAGTGCCGTCGGTGGCGGGGCGGTAGTATTGAGCTACGTCGGCATAGGTCTTGCTGTCGTCGAGTTGGAGCGTCATTTGTCGGCCGATGCCTGAGGTAGCGACGTTGATGCCGCGGTTGTCGTAGATTTCGGCGATGAGGGTGGGCGAGGTGTTGACGGTGCCGCCGTTGCGGAATGTCGGGTGGTTCATGTAGATGGCCTTAATCTGCGGAGCTACGGTGTCGGCCGGCGTAGTGTCGTCGTAGCCGAAGACGTAGAGGTCGCGGAACATGCCGACGGCGTCGGCATAGGGGACGACTGTAGTGGTGCGCGGACGTGCGTAGAGGCTGAGTGCAGCCGGACGATAGTTGTTGGTGATGTCAGTGGGGGTGGGGAGTTTTACGGTGAATTGACCTGCAATAATAGAGTCGGAGCCGACGGTGAGTCGGTCGCCCTGTTGGTCGAAGGGATACTCTACGCCTTCGTCGCCGTTTCCGAGGGTTGTGATGCTGGTTTCGGCGTCGTAGAGGGTGGCAGAGATGGTGCCGTCATAGTCGCTGATGAGTTGGCCGGTAGCGTCAACGACGTGGCCCTCTACTTGGGCTATCTGATTGGCTTTAATCAGCGGGTCTTCTTCGATATTATCGACGGCGATGCCGTTGACGGTGTCGACTACTACACGGTTGGGCGGTGTGATAAGACGCATGGCGGGGTCGCCGACCAAGATGTAGCGCAGCTTGTTTTCGTTAGAGGAGGTGTAAGAGTTTGAGCCTACACGATAGTCGTTTTTGGCGTTTTTCACTATGTCGCCGATAGCCTGGTAGCGTCCTTGGCTATCACGCTCGAAGATGTGGCGGCCGAATGAGGCCGAGAGGTTGCCGTTTTGGTCGATAAACACGGGGCGGCAAGCCGAGAGGATAGAGATGGCGCCGCCACCTTGCAGCTTCCACATGATTTCGGCCGCAGAGGTGGAATAGTCGTCGACGCGCAAAAATTCGCACGTTGCGGCATACAGGGCCGGGATGTATTTGAGGTAGAGGTTGTTGATGTCTGTGTAGGTCAAGAGGCTTTCGTGGGTCCACGAGGTAGTGTTGGCATGGCCGATGAATGTCAACCAAGCTACACCCTCGTCGAGGGTGCGGAACATGGCTTCGCGGGCTTCGGGGTAGGTGCTGTTTTGGCGCTCATAGGCGTCGATATAGAGCTTGGTATAGTTGATGTCGGAGCCTCCGTTGTTGAGCATATTGTTCCACATGGCTTCGGTTTGCGACATGTGTACGCCCGAGTCTTGGTCGTCGGCGATGAGCATTATGCGGTTGCGCCAGTTGCCGTAGGGTAGGCTCTGGTAGTCTTCGATTTTGGATATGGCATTTTTGGCTTCGGTCACAGATGTGACTGGCATACGACCGACGGCGATGCAATATCTGTCGGAACCGAGATTCTGTCCTGAGTTGTCGAGCAAGAAGGCAAAGATGTCGTCGGTGTTGTAGGTGGAGTTGTCGCTGTCGCCGGCGTCGGTTTGCCAGATGGGCATCATCGGATAGTTGAGGGCCGAGACTTTGTCGGTGAGTTGGCGGTTGTCGTAGCTGCCGCGGCCAAAGAAGCAGGCGTAGCGCAGAGTGCGCTCGTCGGTGGAGCGGTCGTAGAGCATTTTGAGCATCTTGCGGAAGGCGTTGACGTCGGGCGAGCCCGATGAGAACTCGTTGAACACTTGGTCTTGAGTGATGACGGCCACTTTGAGCGAGTCGGCAGAGTTTTCGTGGATTTTGGCCAATTGGCGAGCCTGCGTAGCCCAGTCGGCAACGGTAAAGATTACCATATCGGGCACTTCGGTGGCGTGGAGGTTGGCGTTTTCGACGCTGCCGACATAGGTTGGAGATGAGAATTGTCCGTTGGTGTTGAAGGCTACGTATTGTCGTCGGCCGGTATAGTCGTTGCGCCAAGTAAGCTCGCTGCCGCTGAGCGAGGCGTTCATCTGCATGACGTTTAGGGGGTCGGTGACGTCCCAAACTACGGTGCTTGATGAGGCCGACGAGAGTTTGGCGGAGGTAGAGTCGAGTGTAAATTGAAGTGGTGAGCTTGTAAGGTTGAGGCTACGGGCGTATGTGATAGCCAGGTAGTTGAGGTTGGCGGCAGAGACTGAGCCGGTAGAGTTGTAGCGTACGCCTACTTTTATGTTTGAGCTGTTGAATGTCGTTACTTTGTTGATTACCGATTCGCGGTAGTGGATATAAGAGCTGCTTGTGGCCGATATTTGGTCGGACGACGCGTAGCTTAAGTCGACGCCGTCGACCGAGAGCGTCACATAAGAGGTGGCGTCGCTTTTGGCATAAAACGAGCAGACGACGTTAGACTCGAGATTTTCTACCCGGTCGGTAAGTGTGAAATTGAATGTGCGCGACGAGGTGTAGACAAAGTCTTCGCCGGCAAGGGCGTGGCCTGTAGCGCCGAGCGAGGTTTGGTCAACTTCGTGGTAAACGACATCCCAAAAATAGGTGGCGGGATTGTCGGCTTCGTTGCGGCCTATCTTTTCGATGGTTTTGGCTTCGTTTGGGGTTTCGCGGTCGCTCAAGAAGTAGTAGCCGAGGGTTGTAAACGGGTTGTTGACCGGGCGGTACGACTCTGCTGTATAGGAAAATGTCACCGGGCCTTGGGCGTAGAACAGCAGTCCGCGGTCGGTTTGTAACGACGGTGTTTCGGGCAGGTCGTCGATATATGTGCTGTCGAGTTTGTCGGGGAGGCGTTTTGCTCCGTAGCCGTAGACTCTTACTTTCGAGGGGTCGTTGAAACCCATTTGCTTGAGTTGGGCTGTGGTGAGCAGGTAGACATCGGTATGGTCGATGCTTACTTTCACCCAATTGCCTTCGGCCAACAGCGAGTTGTCGGCATAGGTGGCCAAATCGAGTGCGTGGGCTCGAGGTGCAGGCGATAGCAGGCAAAAAAGTAGAGCAACGAGGCTAAGCGAAGATATATGTTTGTTTATTAATGTCATGCTGGTTTGTCGATAAGCGCTTTGTTTATAGCTCGCTTATTAAGAGATTAACGCTGAAAATCGGTTTTTATTGTATTGAGGTCGACCTTGCCCGAGATGCCGTCGACCGAGCCCGAGTGGGAGTATTGCCAAATAGTCCAATCGGGCGACGCTTCGGGCTGAGTGAAAGAGCAGAGCCAAAGGGGATAGTTGTCGAAGTTGCCTTTGATAAAGCGGTTGTAGCCGTCTTTGTTGGTGTAGAGGATGATGTCGCAGCCGAAGCGTTTGAGGTGGGCAATCATGTCGCGCAAGCGTGCGATGATGCGCGAAGTGGCGTTGCCGTCGGGATTGCCCCACTCCTCGATGTCGATGACGGCGGGGAAGTCGAGGTGGCGGTAGCGCAGCGAGTGGAGCAGGTTGATAGCTTGTTGACGGCCGTCGGTGTCGAAGCGGAAGAAATGGTAGGCGCCTACTTTCAAGCCGGCTTGTCGGGCACGGCGGATGTTGTCGATAAAGTTTTTGTCTTTGAAGTCGGTGCCTTCGCTTGCTTTAATCATCACGAAGGTGTAGCCGTCGGCGGCCACGCGGTCGAAGTCGATGTCGCCGTTGTGGGCCGAGATGTCGATGCCGCGTATGGGGTAAAGCTCGGCGTCGGGTTCGATGGCGGGCGTGTTGGCCAAGTAGCGTTTATACACCAAGGCGACGCCTCCAAAGGTGACGGCGGCGGCAAACAATGCTACGACGGCTATTTTTATTCGGCGTCCCATTTGCGGCGGCGGTTAATGTATGTGGCTATGCGTGCAACGACAAAGACTATGCTCATTACTATCACTATCAGCGCCGAGCATGGGACGTTGATGTAGGCCGAGGCTATCAGTCCGCCCAAGCAGCATAGCGCCGAAACTACGGCCGAAGCTACCATCAACGGGCCGATGCGGTTGTAGCGTGTCTCGGCTATCATTTGTGGCAGCGACAGCATCGACATCAGTAGCATGATGCCCACAAGCTTTATGGTCAACACGATGCAGATGGCTATCATGACGGTCATGACGGTGGTGATAGCTGTGACGGGCAGGCCCATGACGCGAGCAAAGTCGCGGTCGAAGGCGCATGCTACAATCTTGTCAAATAGGCATATAAACAGCGCTATAAGCACTATTGTGAACAGGACGAACGCTAATATGTCGCCACGTGTAATCGTCAGTATGTTGCCAAACAAGAAGCTGTTGAGCTCGGGCACATATCCGGGAGTGAGAAACACAAACAGCACGCCGATGGCCATGCCGAGCGACCATACTACGGCGATGGCCGAATCTTCTCTGACGCGATAGCGATTTGAAAGCAGCTCAACGCCCAACGACGAGGCTACGGCAAACACTCCGGCTGTCAATATCGGACTGATGCCCAAGAAATATCCCAATCCGAGTCCTCCGAAACAGGCGTGGGTGATACCTCCGGCAATCGACACCAGTCGTCGCGCGAAGATATATGTGCCTATGATGGCGGCGGCGATGCTGATAATGACGATGCCGACGACAGCGTTGCGGAAAAATTCGTATTGAAACAGTTCAAACATCTTCTTAGTGTTGAGAGTTGGCTATGCGAGCTTCGGCGACAATCATCAACAGCTCTTGGCGCACGGCTGTAGGCAGCTCGATGCCACGCAATTGCAGGCTACGCCCCCAGCCGGCGATGTCGGTAGGCAGCAGTGTCAATAGTATGTCGCGAAATTGCTCGGTTTCGGCGTCGGTATATTCGTCGCCTTTGCGACCGCGATAGGCGTCGAGCTCTTCGTCGTCGTAATATTCGATTTGGTCTGAAAGGGCAGTCGAGAGCGAGTCTTTCTCGCAGGTGATATGCATGCCGCAACATTGTTGCTCGGGCTCTACGGGGGCATTGTCGGCGGGGTCGAGGCCACGGCGACTTATGCGGTCGTGGATATAGAGCACCGCGCCGACGGCGACAAGGCTGAGCAATATTATCAGTGCGGCAATCATTCTTCAGATTCTTCGAGGGGCTGAGCTGCGTCGACGATGTTGAAGCCGGCGCTTCGCAGGTGGTCCCAATATTGTGGATAAGATTTGCTTACCACCTCGATGTCGCGTATGACGATGCCGGGCACATAGAGCGCAGCCGGAGCAAAAGCCATAGCCATGCGGTGGTCGTTGTAGGTGTTGATGACGGGCATCTCGAAGATGGGGTGGCGCTCAAGGTTCCAAACGAGTTCGGAGTTGTTGCGTATCTCTACGATGATGCCAAAGCGGTCGAGCTCGGCGCGTAGGGCTTCGAGGCGGTCGGTTTCTTTGACTCGCAGCGTCGACAGGCCACGCAGGTGAAATGGTATGCCAAGCATGGCGCAGGTGACGGCGATGGTTTGTGCGATGTCGGGATTTTCGCTCAAATCTTGTTCGAAACGCGAATATTGCTCTGGGTCGGGACAGATTTCCAGGGCGTCGTCGACCTCTTCGCTTTGATTGGTGATGACGCCGAGTTGACTGAAAAATCGGGCCACGGCAGCGTCGCCCTGAAGCGATTCTACGGTCAGGCCGGGCAGCGTGACAAATCCGGCTGAGAGCGCTGTGATTTCATACCAATATGATGCTGCCGACCAGTCGCGTTCGATGTCGTTGAGCTGTGTCGTAGGCAGGGTGTTGGCTACGGTCACTTGGTTGCGCGTGAAGTCGACGTCGACGCCGGCTTGCTCGAGCAGGCTGACCGTCATTTTTATATACGGGCGCGAAATGAGTTCGCCCTCAAGCGTCAGCTTCAGCGGGGCGTTCATCGTGGGCGCTACCATTATCAGTGCCGAGATAAATTGCGAACTGATTGTGGCGTCCATCGTGATGTCGCCGCCACGCAGCCGATGGCCCTTGATGGCGAGCGGTGCAAATCCGTCTTTATCTACGTATGTGATTTCAGCACCGAGTTGGCGCAGCGCATCGACCAACGCAGCTATGGGGCGTTGGCGCAGACGCTCTGAGCCGTCGAGCACGATGTCGCTCCCTTCGGTGGCGGCAAAGTAGGCCGTCAGAAAGCGGAAAGCCGTGCCGGCCGCGCCTACGTCAAATCGTTGGCCACCGGTGGCTTGGTCGCGATGTGAGAGTATGTCGGCCATTGAGCGAGAGTCGTCGCAGTCGGCGACAACCTCCATCGGCGTAGCTGTGGGGTTGAGAGCGTTGATGATGAGCAGACGGTTGCAGATGCTCTTCGACAGAGGCAGCTCTACGGTTGTCTCAATCATCTCCTCGGGTGGAAATATACGATAGTCCATAAGGGTGGGTGGGGGGTAGCGAGTGTTATTTTTTGAATGTGGCCAGGGCGTCGGCTATCTTCTTGATAGCTTCGTCGATGGTGGCGCGGGGAGCGGCGGCATTAAATCTCATAAATCCGCGGCCCTCTTTGCCAAACATCGAGCCGTCGTTGAGCGCCAGGCCTGCGTGGTTGATAAAGAAGTCGACCAACTCGGCTTGAGTCAGCCCCATCTTGCGACAGTCGAGCCAGAGCAAGAACGAAGCTTCGGGCTTGACGGCGGTAATCAATCCGTCGCTGATGCGTGGTAGCTCTTCAGCGAGGTGGCGTATGTTGGCCGAGATATATTCCAACACTTCGTTGAGCCATTGTTCGCCGTGGGTATATGCCACTTCGGCAGCCAAGACGGCGCAAAATGTCGGGTCGTTAAATTCGTTGTTGGTGAGCCAGTCGAAGAATGGACGGCGCATTTCAGGGTTTTTGATGACGCACCATGAGCTTACCAATCCGGGTATGTTGAATGTCTTCGACGGCGCTCCGAGCATCACACCGATTTGGCGTGCTTCGTCGCTGACTTCGAGGAAGGGCACGTGGCGCAAGCCATTGAGCGTCAAGTCGCCGTGAATCTCGTCAGAAACCACTACGACGCCGGCTTCGGCACAGATGTGAGCCACCTCGGCGAGCGTCTCCTTACTCCATTGCAAACCGATGGGATTGTGAGGGTTGCAGAGTATCATCATCGTGGGATGCTCCTCGGCTACGACGCGACGCAGTCCGTCGAGGTCCATCTTATAGCCTTCGGCAGTCTCCAGCAGAGGCGAGTTGACGACAGTGCGGCCATTGCCTTCGATGACCATGCGAAATGGGTGGTAGACCGGTTGTTGGATGACAATCTTGTCGCCTTTGGCCGAGAAAAAGTTGACGGCAAAAGCGATGCCTTTCACCACACCGGGGATATATGAAATCTCGTCGCGGTCGACCTTCATGCCATAGCGGTGGTCGATCCAGCGAAGTATAGCGTTGAAATAGCTGTCGGGCACGGTGGAGTAGCCGTAAATGTGATGATTGATGCGGGCTGTAAGCACATCGCTGATTTCGGGACAGACGTCAAAGTCCATGTCGGCGACCCATGCCGGTAGCAGGTCGGCTTTGCCAAAGCGTTTCTCCAGTTCACAGTATTTGATTGCATCAGAACCTTTGCGGTCGGTGGCAATGTCGAAGTTGTATTTTCCCATTGTATTTTCGGTTTATCCTATCTGATTTAGAGGTTTAAATTTGTTTGTCTGACAAAAATAGCTATTTCTGTCGATATATTGGTCATCATCGTCGGTTTTATTGCTGTTTTTTATTGCAGCTCCGCGATGACATTCCCAAAATTTATTGCTTAATTTGCTGCATGGAAATGATTGATTCGTGCGATAAACTTCACAACGCTGCCATCCATTATGGTATGCTCCCTTTCTTCGCCAACAATATCCCCGGCTTCTCGGTCGAAGAAATGGCTGCCCCGGGCTTGCTCTTCGGCGAGACTTTGGCCGACGAAGGTTGTTGGGAATGGAAAGGCCCGGTAATACGTCGGCAAACCACAGCCTATGGCAAGTTTTTCCGTCGCAAAGCCGGCTTCGTCTCTTTAGAATTGCTGCCCGACTTCCTTAATTATCGTCGCAGCCTCTATCGCCCCACGGCCGGCTCTGTAGAAGATAGTTTGCTAAAACTCGTGCGCCAAAACGAGGGCCTCACGTCGGCCCAAATGCGCCAAATGCTGCTCCCGCCGTCGCCTCGTCGCAAGGCTATCTCCACCCTCGACGACGCCATGGCTCCGCCGCGCCCTCGCCGTCAAGCCTTGGAGGGGCCCCTGCAACGCTTGCAGATGGGCGGATGGCTGCTCATCGCCGACTTTGAATATAAGTTTACCTCTACCGGTCAGCGCTATGGCTGGGGCGTGGCGCTCTATTCAACGCCCGAGATATGGTTTGAGAACACAATCAAGCCTTCGCGCCGCTCGCCTCAGCAATCTTTTGAGCGCCTATGCCAACACTTGGCTCAACATTGGCCTACGGCGACTTCTACCCAAATTAAGGCGCTGCTAAAATAAACCACTGAAAAACATGTAGTTAAGTTTTTGCTGCTGAAAATTTTTGAAGAAAGTTGCCCGAAAATTTGGCCAATTCAAAAAAACGTCTTACCTTTGCAACGCAAAAACAAAAAGGCCGCAAGCCTTGGCAAAGATGGTGCCATAGCTCAGTTGGTAGAGCAAAGGACTGAAAATCCTTGTGTCCCCGGTTCGATTCCTGGTGGTACCACACAAAAAAGCTGATTATCTCACGATAGTCGGCTTTTTTTGTGTGCCACCCCCTCCCGATACCCGGGCCGTCGGCATAGGCGCCACCCTCAAGCGCCTGCCTCGCATGAACGGGTCAAGTAGCAATTAATATAGGTAGTGGCCCCAACCAACCGGTTTGCATCAACGATGTAGGGGCGTGATTCATCGCGCCCGAGCGACGTGGAAGCGACGCAACTGCTTCGTGAGGCGAGGGATGTCCGACAGGACATCGATTTTTTGTGTGTAGGCTATGCAGTTGGCAAGAAATCGGTGTCCTTGACGGACACCATCCGTGTTTTGGACTCATTCCCCGCACACCTGGCGGTGTACGGGGTTACGAGTAAATCGGCGTCCTCAACGGACGCCACGGCCATGGTGGAAGCCTATGAGGATGAGGCAGTTGGTGATGGCGGGCGAAATGAATTTCGCCCCTACAAACATGGTGATATCTTCTCGCGTCGATACTCCATTGTGCCTTTCATCGCTTAACTAAATCCTCGCTAAAATCATGCACCGACTTTTCGGCTTGTGCCCAAATAATTTCCTTTTTGTTTATTTATAAGTAAAAACTTTTTTGTAACTTTGCCATCCATTCTATACGTTTGATATATGAAAACAGCATTTGATGAATATAATAAGATTGTTGCTTCCATTCCAACGCGGATTCATAAGGAAGTGGATATGCAGATGGCTGTTTCCAACCGCATTTATGACCTTATGACAAAAGCAGGGCTGTCGAAAGCAGAATTTGCAAGAGCGATAGGCAAACGCCCTTGCGAGATAACCAAATGGCTCAGTGGTCAACATAACTTCACGCTTGCCACATTGGGCCTACTTTCAGATTTCTTCGGGAAGCCAATAATAACAGTCGGATAATAAAAAAGTGATCCGTCGGCAGTTCTGCGGGATGCCAACGGGTTAGGTTATCTTTGTCTTGGTAGTTACACCGGTAGTAACTCAAAGACCTCCCCGGGTGCGCTGTTCCAATGGAAAGCGTGGAAGGTGATAGCATTAGCAAATTTAATACAAAATCATTTATCTCACAAATACAGTTTCGATTTTTGCTGATTTTTAGTCGTTTGCATCAACAATGTAGGGGCGTGATTCATCGCGCTATCGGCCACCATTATAAGCTTGATATAATGCTGTGATTACCAATTTAGAAGTTCGGGTTTTAAAAGGAAGTCAATCAGCCCTAATGTGACGATCCCTTCTTCATTCCTTTTGGGCTTAATATAATCTTTTACGATAATGATTTTCTTGAATGAATCACCAATATTTAATAATGAAGCTGATTCCTGACGTTCCTTTGTATCTGTAGGCATAATGGACGCAGACTGAATATAGTAGCGTTGGCTGCCTTGATTTGCTATAAAATCGACTTCATATTGCTTCCGAATGGTTTTCCCATCTCTATCTGTTGTTCGATGTGTCACTACGCCCACATCAACTTGAAAACCTCGTATCCTAAGCTCATTGAAGATAATATTCTCCATAATGTGATTTTCTTCCTGCTGTCTATAGTCAAGAATAGCGTTGCGGATTCCTAAATCAGAAAAGTAATACTTAGATAGAGTATTTATGTATTTCTTTCCCTTGATGTCATAACGAATTGCTTTTTCGGTTAAGAAGGACTCACAAATATAAGTCAAATATTTATCAATAGTCTTGTTGGATAGAGATACATTTTTTAGACTTTTGAAAGTATTTGCCAATTTATTGGGATTCGTCGGCGAGCCTATAACTGATGCTATAATTTGAGTCAATTCCTTTAGTTCAGGCTCTCCATTCAGTTTATATCTCTCAACTATATCTTTTATATATACAGTAGAGAATAGTCCTTTTAGATAGTCTATTTTTTTCTTGGGCGTATCCAGCGATAATACATGAGGAAGGCCTCCGTAAGTATAATAATCAATCCATGCCTCGATTGGATGTCTGCTGTCAACAGACATAAATTCGGCAAAAGAAAGAGGAAATACATGTATTTGGTCACCTCGTCCCCTGAACTCCGTTATTATGTCCGTTGATAGAAATCTGGAATTGCTGCCTGTCACATATACGTCGGCATTTTCAATTTTAAGGTAGCTGTTAAGCACATCTTCAAATTCCGGCACATGCTGTACTTCATCAAGGAGGATGTAATACATCTTGTTGTCTATCATTTTTGAATCAATATGCGCAAGCAATGCATCCGGATTACGCAGATGTGCATTACGCCTATCTTCTAAGTCTACTTTGATGATGTGGTCATCAGATATCCTCTGATCTTTCAGATAATCATAAAACAAGTGAAATAACAAGTATGATTTGCCGGATCGTCTTAATCCGGTAATAATCTTGATTAGCCCATTGTGTCTGCTCGAAATAAGCTGATTTAGATAGCGTTCTCTTTTAATAATCATATTTAACTTCAAAAAAAGTGACATTTATGTCAAATGTATTGGGATGTAAATTTAAGTGTTAATTTTGACACAAACAACATTTTCGCTCCAAAAAGTTGACATTCATGTCATTTTTTTGGAATGCCCTAATGGATAGTTGTATAGGTAGATAGTGGGGCTCATTTGTAACC
>CAZBBL010000042.1:0-13433 GCA_964490275.1 uncultured Barnesiella sp. | reverse complement strand
CATGGTGGGTTGCGTCATGGATGTAGGGGCGTGATTCATCGCGCCCGAGCGTCGCAACCAACAATATTTCAGACGTTTGATAGTGGCGGGCGAAATGAATTTCGCCCCTACGAACATAGCGCATACCTTTGAGAATGAGCGAGTTGATGGGAGCGGGCGAAATGAATTTCGCCCCTACAAGGAGGGTGCAACCCACTGATTGAGGCGGTAGATACAACAAGGGCTGTCTCGATGGGAGACAGCCCTTAGTTTTGTAATCGTCAAGTAGACAAGCCGCGGCTCTTACTTTCTGATACCAAGCTCTTTTTGAGCGATGATGGCACGGTAGCGGTTGATGTCTTTCTTGATAAGGTAGTCAAGAAGACGACGACGCTTGCCGACGAGCATCTTAAGAGCGCGCGCAGTTGTATAATCTTTATGATTTGACTTGAGGTGTTCAGTCAAATGAGCGATACGGACCGAGAATAATGCAATCTGTGCTTCAGGTGAGCCAGTGTCAGTCTTGCCCTTACCGTATTTCTCAAAGATTTCGACTTTTTCTTCAGAATTCAAATGCATTCTTTTGGAAAGTTTAATAGTTAATAATAAAAAAATTGCGTTTTGCGGCACAAAGGTAAGAATAAATTTTGAGGTCACGAAACATTTTTGAGTCGGGCGGGCTATTTTTTTGAAGCAGGAGGATGAATAAAAGGGTATAAGGCAACGATAAGGCCACAAAATAGCCTATTTAGGGCAAGATTTCCGGAAATAATGTAGCTTAAATCAAATTGAAATTATTAATTTTGAGACAATTTAACGAAGACATTCACCACAGCGTTGCTGCTACAGACAATCTACAATCATGACAGAACTGTTTCAACCCGATTTATACCAACGCATCATCTTTTTTATGATTGCTTTGGCGGTAATAGTGTTTATCGCTTTGCAATGGATTGAGGCGCCATATGGGATGGCCTACCGCAAGGGATGGGGCCCGACGCTCAACAATCGCGTAGGTTGGGTGGTGATGGAGGCTCCGGCGTTTGTAGCTATGGCTGCGGCGCTATTGCTGGCTCCTCAACCGTCGCTTGTGGCGATATATATTGCGGCGCTATATTTGATACACTATTTTCGTCGCTCGTTTATTTTTCCGTATCGCATGAGGGGCAATAGCCGTATGCCGATAGCTATCGCGGCGATGGGTGCAGTTTTTAATGTGGTCAACGTCTACTTGATAGCCGGATGGATTTTCTATATTGCTCCGACCGGCTATTATCAACCTGTAATAGAGTTTTTTAGCGGCAATTTTGGTATTGCGATGCAGTCGCCTATGCCAATAGCTATGATTGTCGGCACGGCCATATTTTTTATCGGTATGGCTATCAATATTAAAGCCGACTATATTGTGCGCCATTTGCGCAAGCCGGGCGAAAGCGGTCATAAGATACCCTATGGGGGGATGTTTCGCTACGTCAGCTGTGCGAGCTATTTTGGCGAAATCGTAGAGTGGGTTGGATTTGCGATACTCTCGTGGTCGATTGCCGGGGTGGTGTTCGTAGTGTGGACATGTGCCAATCTGGTTCCCCGCTCAAGCAAGATACATCAACGCTATATCAATGAATTTGGCGACACATATAAAGGGTTAAACCGTCGTCGCATTTTCCCATACATATATTAATATATAAAGCAACCATGGCAAACTTATATCCTGATTCAAAACTCTTCACTCCATACAAAATCGGACCGATAGAGCTACGCAACCGCACGATACGCAGCGCGGCTTTTGAGGGGATGGGCAAGGACAACGGTCCTACTCAGATGCTCCACGACTACCACGAGAGTGTGGCACGTGGCGGAGTTGGCATGACGACACTGGCTTATGCCGGTATCTGCCACTCGGCGCTATCGTTTAAGACTCAACTATGGCTGAGGCCTGAGATTGTAGGCGATTTGCGCAAGATTACCGACGCTATCCATAGCCATGGGGCTAAAGCGTCGATACAGATTGGTCACTGCGGGAATATGACCCACCGCTCTACGGCAGGGTGCACTCCGGTAGGTGCATCGACGGGGTTTAATCTCTACTCGCCAACATTAGTGCGCGGTTTGCGCGAGGATGAGTTAATAGTGTTGGCGCAGCAGTTTGGCGACGCCGTGCGCAATGCACGCGACGCGGGGTTTGACGCGGTAGAGGTTCATGCCGGCCACGGCTATCTGATATCTCAATTTCTGTCGACCTACACCAATCATCGTCACGACAAATTTGGCGGGTCGATGGACAATCGTATGCGTTTTATGCGTATGGTGATGGAGCAGGTGATGGAGGCTGCGGGCAGCGATATGGCTGTCATTGTCAAGACCAATATGCGCGACGGTTTCAAGAAAGGATTGGATATCGACGACTGTTTGACGGTGGCCAAAGAGTTGGAGCAGCTTGGGGCACACGCGCTGGTGCTCTCGGGTGGCTTTGTCAGCAAGGCGCCGATGTATGTCATGCGTGGCGAGATGCCGATTTATTCTATGACATACTATATGAAGCAGTTGTGGCTGAAATATGGTGTGCGCATGGTCGGGAAATATATGATACCCAAAGTGCCGTTTAAGGAGCTTTATTTTCTGGATGATGCGTTGAAGTTTCGCCAAGCGCTGAAGCTGCCGCTGATATATGTCGGTGGGGCCGTGAGTCGCGACGGTATTGAGAAGGTGCTCAACTCGGGATTTGAGTTTGTACAGATGGGACGTGCGCTGCTCAACGATCCTGAGTTTGTCAACCACCTAAAGCAAGGTGCAGAGCGCTGCACATGCGACCACGTCAACTATTGCATCGCACGTATGTATTCGCGTGAGATGGCTTGCTATCAACACACCGACGATTTGACGCCCAAGATGGTACGCGAAATCGAAAAAATCAAGCAAAGATGATTGACATCAGCAAAGAGTGGGCGGTAGTGACGGGCGGCAGCTCGGGTATCGGACTGTGTTTTGCCGAGACATTGGCCAAACGCGGAGCCAATCTGGTGCTTATCAGCATACAGCAGAAGGAGCTTGAGGAGCAGCGACAACGCTTGTCGGCCGACTATGGGATAGAGGTGTTGACGCTCTATCTCAACCTTGCGCAAACAGATGCTACGGCCCAAGTGACCAAGTTTTTGGCCAATCACAATATCACTCCATTGATTTTCATCAACAACGCCGGCATCTTCTCGTTTGCCCCGGTGACAGAGATACCCGAAGGCAAGATTGAGACGTTTATTGACCTACACATACGCGCCGTCACCAATCTCTCGCGGGCGATGGCTATCGAGATGTCGCAGCGGGCCAAAGGCTACATATTGAATATGTCGTCGATGTCGTGTTGGGCGCCGATGCCGGGATTGGCGATGTATTCGGCGACAAAGGCCTATATACGTGTATTTTCGCGTGCGTTGGCCTACGAGATGCGCGACAGCGGCGTGAGAGTGTTGACGTGCTGTCCGGGAGGCATTGCCACCAACTTGTTTGGCCTGCCGGCCAACCTGATGAAGCTCGCTCTGCGGTTGGGCTTCGTCACTAAGCCTGAGACATTTACCCGACGTGCCGTGAAGCGTCTGCTACGCGGCCGACAGCAATATATCAATGGCGTAATCAACCGTTTGTCGATATTTTTTGTCGGCATCACCCCTACAGCTGTGCGCATGATTATCAAACATAAAATGCTCGATAAAGGCATCAAAAAGCCATGAACAACTCTTATGTCATACTTACAGGCGCCACCGGCGCTATCGGCGCGGAAATAGCTCGCGCTCTCGCCTCCAGGGAGGAGAAAATCATCTTAGCTTGTCGCAATATCGACAAAGCCAACAAGCTTCGCCAACAGCTGCTTGAGTTGAACGATTCGTTGACGATTATCGTCGAGGAGCTCAATTTGTCTGACGAAGCCGGCATCAACGAGTTTGTCAATCGGTTGCGCCACAGTAGCATCAACATCTATGCTTTAATCAACAATGCCGGCTCGATGAATCGCCACTTTTCGACCAACAGCGCCGGCATTGAGACTACTATGGCTATCAACTACCACAACACGAAGTTGCTGACCGAACTACTGATTGAAGCCTTTCCATCGCTTTCGCGCATCGTATTTACCACGTCGATGACACGCCGCATGGCGAGTCACAATCCGAAGTTGGACATCACGCCGGGGTCGTTTTCGCAGCTGGGCACCTACGCTCGTTCAAAACGAGCCATAACCGACTTTGCAGCGGAGTTGGCGAAAGCCTACCCCAACATAATGGTCAATTGCGCCGACCCGGGCATTGTCAATTCGTCGATGATACACATGGATAGATGGTTTGACCGCTTGGCCGACATTGCATTCCGCCCCTTCATACGTTCAGCCAAGCATGGCGCGATACCTACGTTGCGAGCTTTCGACGCGACAACTTCGGGCCATATCTATTGCCGCTATCTCACCTACTCTCTCCCCCATCCAAAGGGTTAAGACCCCATTCCACAAATTTTGAGGAACGGGGTCTAAGAGCGCAAGAGGTTGCACCGTCGACGGTGCAACCTCTTGGGATGTGTTTTGCAAGGTATTATATATAGGGGTTAACGAAGGAAAAGCTTGCGAGCTATAGCATTGCCATCGCGGTCGATAGCAACTACTATCACTACATTGCCGGCTGAATCGGGGACGGTGAAGCCTACCGATTTGGTCGATAACACTTGGCTGCCTTGGAGGTTGTAGACTTTGACAGCGGTGATATCTTTGCCAACGATGCTGATTGTGCGCTGATAAGCGTAGATAGAGAGGTTGTCGTCGGGAGTTTCGATGCGGTCGACGTTGCTTGTGTCGACTTCGTCGATAAGGTTTGTATAGGCAGCGTCGTAGGCAAACGAGACGACGTCGCCGGCGGCTGTCTGGATAATCATTGTAGAGGTGCCGTCGCCATTAATTTTCACCTTGGGCAACAATGTTTTGACTGTAGGTTGAGCGATATCTGAGTCGTCGCCATCGGAGGGTTGCTGCGGGTCGGTGACTTCGCCGCTTTCGCCGTTATCAGAGCCGTTGTCAGAGCCGTTGTCATCACCGTTGTCGCCATTATTGTCATCACCGTTGTCAGAGCCGTCGGAGGGGGTTGCAGTTTCGGAGATTTCAACGCCGTTGAGATAGATATGGCAGTGAGCAATGTCTTTGCCTGAGACGGCCAGAGGTTGGCCTTGGTTGCTGACAATAGTGGCCGTAGTGACTTGATTGTTGTCCCAAGCGATATCTACGGTGAAGTCGCCCATGGCTTTTAGACCTTTTATTTCGCCCTTTTGCCAAACTGAGGGCAGAGCAGGGAGCAGGTCGATAGTGCCGCTATGGCTCTGCATCAACATTTCGGCTACGCCTGAGCAAACGCCGAAGTTGCCATCGATTTGGAATGGAGCATGAGAGTCGTAGAGGTTGTAATAGATGCCGCCGGCATATTGGTCGGTAGAGTAAGAGGTAGAGTGTTTGAGGGCGTTTTTGAGGATTACGTGAGCGTGGTCGCCATCGTGGGCACGAGCCCAAAGGTTGACTTTCCAGCCCATCGACCAACCGGTAGCGGCGTCGCCACGCAGCTTCAAGCTATTGACAGCCGGGGTGAAAAATTCGCTTGACGAGTTGATTTGATCTAAGGGGAAGAGGGCCATAAGGTGTGACATGTGGCGGTGGCCTTTATCGGTGCTGACGTCGTAGTCGGAATATTTCCATTCGCGCAATAGGATGTCGCCGGTAGAGATGCCGTTAGAGGTACCCCACTCTTCCCATGTGCCACCCTTAAATTCTTCGGTGTGGAGGCCACGGTCGATGTTGTCGATATAGTCGTTGAGTTTGACGATATCGTCGTCGGAGAGGTCGCAAGCTTCTTGACCGAGGATTTCGACCGACTGTTTGACGCTGTCGAGCAGATAAGAGACGAGTTGCTGAGAGTGGGCTGTGGCGTCCTCAGAGGAGTTGTTGTTTTGCTCGGGGGAATATTCGTTGGGGCAGACGTAGGTGCCGTCGCCTACTTTGCGGTCTTTAATCATGCGCTCCATCCAGAATTGGGCGCAGCTCCACATTGCGGGGAAAGCACGGGCCAAGAAGTCTTTGTCGAGGGTGTAGCGATAGTGTTGCCAAAGGTGGGCGCAATACCAAGCGTTGGCGACGAAATAGTTGGTGCCCCAGTTGCTCATGCCACCGAAGATATTGTTTTCGGTGAAGCAGGTCCAACCGTCGGTAACACCGCCATAGGTAGTAGCAGCACGTTTCCAGTTGGCGCTCTTGGCGTTTTGGATGATATAGTTGAGGAAAGGCATGTGCATTTCGCTGAGGTTGGTCGGTTCGGCGGGCCAATAGTTCATTTGCACATTGATATTTGAGTGGATATCGCCGTTCCAAGGGGCATAGCTAAGGTTGTTCCAAATACCTTGCAGGTTGCTCGGCACGTCGACGCCACGCGAGCTTGAAATTTCGAGATAGCGGCCGTAGGCAAAATAGAGTTGCTCGAGGAATAGCACTTCGGGCTCGGTGCCGGTGACATTGGCCGAGGTGTTGTTGTAGTTTTTAACAAGCTCGTCGGTCGGGAGCGAGGAAGCGGCGTCGGCGAGTTGCAGGCTGACGCGGCCCATATATGAGGTGAAGTCGGCGACATGGTCGTTGAAGATTGCATCCCAGCCTTTGGCAGCAGCGGCGTCGATGCGTGCGAGGATGTTGTCGGTAAGTTGGTCGGTGGCGGAGATGCGCGAGTCGGTGGTAGCGTCGAAGTCGGTGCCGGCAGCCAACACGAGCAAAATCTCGTCGGCGTTGTAGACGTTGATACCCTTAGAGTTGGTGGTCATAGTGGCGTTGTCGCCGATGGGCACCACTTTGAATTGGGCGCTATAGGTGACGGTGGTAAGTTTGCCGCCATACGAGCCATATCCGTCGGCATAGGTCACAGCCGAGGCGTTGATGCCCTCGCCCGGGGTGGCGGTGAAGGTCATCGTAAGTTTGTTGCTGCCGGTGGCGACATAGTGGACGGCAATTACCTGGTCGGGATAAGATGATATATAAGTGCGCTCATATTGTGTAGAGTTGTCGCAGTTGGAGAATTTCACTCCGGCTACGGCACGCTCAATATCGAGGTAGCGCACATAGTTTTTGACGCCTTCGGCTGAGGTGAATCCGAGGTCGGAGCATTTGTCGGAGGCTATAATTGAGCCGAAATTTTTATATTGGCCATAGGCCGATGATGAGGCGATGTCGTTGGGGCCGCCGGTCCAAAGAGTTTTTTCGTTGAATTGTATTTCGTCGTAGAGCACATTGCCATAGAGGCTTGCGCCGAGTTGGCCGTTGCCGATAGGGAGCGAATATTCCATCCAGGTGTTTGACACGTTGGTGAGGACAGCCGGCTTGTTGTACCACAGTGTCAAGGGCTTATCAGGGGTAAAGCTGTCGACACCGGTGATATCATATTCGGTATATTTCACTTGGTCCATCTCGACAAATTTCAAGGGGTTGTTGTTGTCGCCTTTGCTCCAAAAGCCAAGATAGTAGCCGACGGTCGTCCCCGACCATTGGTTGAGATAATTGGCCGAGGCGTTGTTTTTAATTTCCCAAGCGGCCTCGTAGTTGGTATTGGTATTTGAAGTTGGTTCGATGGCGAAGCCGGCAGTATATGGCTGATCAGATACCATCAATTTACCATTGACAGAGGCGTATCCGCCGAGCTTGTTTATCAGTTGGAAGTTGGATTTAGTGCCGACAAGTTTCCAAAGCTGAGCGTCGTCACGTTTGATTTTGGCTTGGAGACAAAAATTGTCTACGCCGGCCGAGGCAACGGTGTTGCTGCTGTTGACAAACTGGATATAGTACCAAACATCGTCGTCTGACTCTTCAACCGATGGCGAGAATGTGGGCGGTAAGGGGGAAGCGGCGACAAAGTTGAGGATATTGTTGACGTCGCCGGCATAATATTCGCCGATGAAGACGCCGGCACGTGCACCGCTCCATTGGTTCATGCGGTTGGTGGTAGTAGAGCGGCCTATTTCGAAGTTTTGGCCGTTGACTTTCAGCGAAAGCGTCTGTATAGAGTCTTCGGCAAGAGTAGTTTTGAAAAAGGAGTTTTCAAAGCCGACGTAATTGCCGAGTTTACTGCGCATTACGAAGCTATTTTCGTCGCCGATGAATTGCCATTTTTGGGCATCGGTCGAGGCCTTGGTAGCGGTTTTTAATTTTATTCCGGCTCCATTGTCAATCAGTGTGCAGCTGCCTGTAGTAAACTGCACGTAATACCAAATCGGGTCATCGATGGTAGAGAATTGTGGGAGCGTCTGTGAGGATGTACCCAAAGAGATGCCAAGTAGTATGGCCACTAAACTCAGAAACTTAATTTTCATGATAAAGTTAGTATCGTGATTAGACAAATAATCAGAACGTGAGTATCATAATCGATAACATATGTTGCAGTTTTTCAATGTATAAGCATTATAAAACTAAGGAAGTTAGACAAGAAACGTATCGACATATGCTCGCGCAAATTTAGAGATAATTTTGATTAATGCAAAGCATTTTTAATTTAATTGCATAAATATTTACTAAATATTCCTAAATCGAGGCATTTTTTAATACATTCAAGATAGTCGCGAGCGCGATGCAACCGCCAATCATTCAAGCGTTTGAGTATGTATTATAAGACTTATAAGACCTATAAGACCTATAAGACTTATAGGACTTACAGGACTTATAAGGCATACAGGACTTATAAGGCATACAGGACTTATAAGGCTTACAAGATATAAACGAGCAATCCCGACAGAGACGTTGGCGGTCTGTGTCGGGATGTCGCAATAGTTGTTTGATACGAGGCTATCTGGCGTAGCCCTCAATGATGCGGCTTGAGCCGGGGGCTTCAATGGTGCCAAGCAATTGAGCTTTGCCTCGATAGAATGTCGAGTTGATAAAGGCCGATGCACGAAGCGACCTTTTATAGAGCGTCAAGATGACGTCGCCCGAGCCAAAGTTGGAGTTGAATTGGAATTTTACGACCGTGTTGCCATTCTTTTTGGTATCCACTCTGTAGGCCGAGACGCTGCCTTTGAAGGTGACGCCTCCTACTCCGTTGGGGCCGGCAACGATGCCGGGGGCAATTTGGATGGTGGCTTGGTTGCCTTTGACGCTAATGAAGTTGGTGTTGGATGTGACGTGAGCTTGTCGGCCGCGGCTGCCATAAATTTGGTCGGCGGTAAACATGAACACTTTGTTTTGAATCATCCTAATGGCCACGCTGTTGGCGATGGAGTCGGTGCGTTGTTGCTCAAGCTTTTCGGCGGTCAGTTCTTTTGAGGAGCTGCACGAGGTGAGCGACATCACTGTCGCCACAAATATTACTGAGAGCAAACGACCTATATACATGGTGAATCGCCGTCGGGGTGGTACGTTGCAGGGCCTGAAGCAGAGCGATTAGTCGAGGTTGAGCTTATCTTTGGCGGGATTGCGGTAGTGGATTTTGCCTTCGACGTATTCTTGAGCTGCAATCAGGGTTGGTTTGGGGAGCTTCTCGTAGTAGCGTGAGATTTCGATTTGCTCACGGTTTTCAGAGATTTCCTCGAGGTTGTCGTTGAGTGAAGCAAATTCTTGAAGTTTCTTTTCGAGGTCGTGCTTCATCTCGCCGGCGATTTGATTGGCGCGTTTGGCGATGATGCAAACAGTTTCATAGACGTTACCGGTGTCCTTCGACAGTTCAATCATGTCGCGGGTAACGGTGTTAAGCGGAGCATTGGTTTTCTTGTAATCCATTGTTGTGTCTATAAATAGAAGTTTTTATTATAATCAATCTTTGGCGTATTTTTGGGCAATCTTGAAGATGTTGTCGGCTTCTTCGCGATTTTCGCCCTCGGGATAGTTGTTGATGAAGCTATAATATTCGTCGACAACATCGCGGAAACGCTCTACTTTTTTCTCTTCGATACTCTGCACAGCTTCTTGGTAGCGCGATTTGAGGATTATCATCTCCAACTCTTCTTTGTATTTTGAGTAGGGATATTCTTTAATGGCGTTTTTAGCAACGATGATGGCGCTTTCGTAGTTGTTGCCAAGATAGTTGCCGAGGTTATAATAAAGCTGAGCGTTTTGGAGCTCTTTGAGAGTCAGTTTGTCTTGAAGCTCGAAGATGGCATTTTGGGCGATAGAGACGCGTTCGCTGCGAGGGAAATAGTCCATGAATGCTTGTAGCTCTTCGATAGCGCGAACGGTGCCTTGTTGGTCGAGCTGAGCTTCGGGAGAGTCGAGATAGTAGGAGTAGCCCGAGTAGAAGCGGGCCAATTCGGTATATTTGCCTTTGGGATATCGGCTGTAGTAGGTTTGGAAATAAGAGGCAGCCTCGGCATACTCTTTGTTTTCATAGTAGCTCAAGCCGAGCAGATAGAGGGTTTCTTCGGCCTTTTCAGAGCCTTTAAACTGGGCTACGATATCCTTGAGAAGGGTGTAGCTTTGGGCGTAGCGTTTCTCTTCGAAGGCACGCTTTGCGTATTCCAACTTCTCATTAGGGTCGGAGCTTTTCAGCACCTTTTGATATTCGCCGCAACCGGTAAGCGACACGGCTAATAGGGTCAATATAAATAGTTTGCGCATTATTTTTCGATAAAGTTTTCGACAAGCGGCAGCCGACATCGGCGTAGCTGCGTGCTTATCAAGATGCAAAGTTACTAATTATATATCAAATATCAATCTGCTGCGCCACTTTTTATTGTGAAAGAACTTTAAAGGCATCAAAGGGATAAAGAATTGGAGGCGGAAACAGATTTTTTTGTATATTTGCAGATAATATGGCCCGATGATAGCGGGCTCGACTAATCATTGAGCAACTTAATCAGATGATAAATAAAATAGTAGAATTCGTCAAATGGCACCCGGTGCTGTCAAATGCTATCGCGATTATAGTAACATTTTTGGTATTGGTATGGCTCTTGGGTGTTGTATTTTTGAATATTTGGACCGGCCACGGCAACACTGTTGAGGTGCCGTTGGTAAAAGGTATGAACATAGGTGTAGCCTACGAGACGCTTGAGCGTGGTGGCTTTGAAGTGAAGCTCGACTCGATCTACAACGAGTCGATGACGCCCGGCATGGTAGTAGAGCAATCGCCTCGCAGCAAATCTATCGTCAAAGAGGGTCGCACTATCTACCTGCGCTATATCTGCTACTCTCCGAGATTGGTAAAAGTGCCCTACTACGAAAATATGTCGCGTCGTGGCATCGAAGTGGCGCTCGACAAGGCCGGACTTAAAAACTGGGTCATCAAAGAGGTGCCCAACGAGAATGTCGATTTAGTGCTCGCCGTAAAATACAATGGACAACGTCTCAAAGCCGGCATGGAGATTCCGGCCAACGCTCGTGTAATCATCGAAGTTGGCGCTTCGATGGGTGGCGGTGAAAGCTATGACGACTTCTCCGAAGAGCTGATTTTGCCCGAAGGCACCGACTCTATCTCGTATGATATGCCCGAGGAAGAATATGGCAACTACAATGATTGATATGACCGACGACCTCGACAAGCTAAAAGTTGACGCAACAGCCGATATCGACGACGATATCGACATCGACGACGATGCCGCCGATGAGGCCGCCGAGAGCGGATTGTATGAGCATTTTCGCTTTGTCGCCGACAAGGGGCAAGCATTGCTGCGTGTCGACAAATTTTTGGTCGACCATATGCAAAAATCGTCGCGCAACCGCATTCAGCAGGCTGCCGAAGCCGGATGCATCTTGGCCAACGGACGTGCCGTAAAGTCGAACTATCGTGTAAAACCGCTCGACGTAATCTCGATAGTGATGGACCGCCCGCGCTACGAGTTTGAGATTGTAGCCGAAGATATACCTATTGATATTGTCTACGAAGACGACACCGTATTGGTTGTCAACAAACAGCCCGGACTGGTTGTACACCCCGGCCACGGCAACTATCACGGCACGCTGGTCAACGCCTTGGCTTGGCATTTCCGCAACAACCCCGATTTTGACGTGAGCGACCCGCGCATGGGCTTGGTTCACCGTATCGACAAAGATACTTCGGGGCTATTGGTTGTAGCCAAAACTCCCGACGCAAAGACCTCGCTCGGCAAACAATTTTTTGAAAAGACTACGAAGAGAGAATACGTGGCCGTTGTTTGGGGCGTTCCCAATCCCGAGAAGGGGCGCATCGAAGGCAACATCGGTCGCAACCCCAAAGACCGCTTGCAAATGGCCGTATTCCCCGACAGCGAAACCGGCAAACACGCTGTGACTCACTACGAAGTGATTGAACCGTTGGGCTACGTGAGCGTTGTGAAATGCGTATTGGAGACCGGGCGCACCCACCAAATAAGGGTACACATGAAGCATATCGGTCACCCGCTGCTCAACGACGCTCGCTATGGCGGCGACGAGATATTGCGCGGTAACCGTTCGGCCAACTATAGCCGTTTTGTGAAAAACTGCTTTGAGATATGTCCGCGACAAGCGCTCCACGCTCGCACACTCGGCTTCGTGCATCCCAAGACCGGCGAGGAGATGTTTTTCACGTCGGAAATACCGGCGGATATGCAGGGGATGATTGAGAAATGGCGTCGCTACTCGCCTCAGGCTGACTAAAATCAGTCGAGCATCAGCGACATAAACGGTCGCGCCGAGGGGAAATTGAAAAACTCACCCATTTCGGCATTGCTAAACAAAATTGAGCCGAGCACTTCGATAGAAACATCCAAATCGAGTTTGCCTTGATAATCGTCGCAGACGGCAACATTGCCTTTTGCCACTACAAACGTATGGTTGTTGGCCCGGACGATAGGGTCTGACACCTTGATTTTATGAGCGCACTCGGGGCGGTCGGCGGCAATAGTCTTGAGCAAGCTTTGCACATCAACGATACGCGCCATCGCGCGAGGTGTTGACGTCACGCCCTGACGTCCGACCGGAGCAACGATTACCACCGAAGCCTCGCCGGCACCGGCTTTGAGTGCGCCGAGAGCCAAATCGGCAGCCTCAGTTGTCTCGGCAGCCAAATCGGCCACTACCAACGTTTTATCTTTGATTGTAGCGAAAGCTACGGCAGCTATCTCGCCCGTTTTATATCTGACGAGGGCTTTCAAACCTGAGCTTACGTCGTTGTCGATAACGATGGTTTTGAAATCGTCGGCGGTATGCAACACTGTCGACTCACGCCCGCTACTGAGGCGCTGATAGTTATTTGCCAGCTCATCGACGTCGCTGATGGCAGTTTCGACCGTATAGTCGGGCGACTCGGTGGGAAAATCGTGGCGCGAGGTATAGCGCTGCTCGTCGACGAAGAATGTAGTGGCAAAGCCAAAGCGGCTATAGAACGAGAAGAGTCGGCGACGTGCCGGAATCAGGCTGACAAAAATGTCGCCACGGCGCTGAGCTTCATTGAGAGCATTGTGCATCAACTGCGTCATGTATCCCCTACCCTGTGCCGCACGCGCCGTGGCTGCGC
>CAZBBL010000041.1:0-13438 GCA_964490275.1 uncultured Barnesiella sp. | reverse complement strand
GGTCATGAAGAGGACTTCACTCCCTCAGAGATAAACAAAATTTCCTCCAAAATACACTGCCTTGGCATTAACAAATTTTGTGGAATGGGGTCTAACATTTGACAAAGTATGATAATTTGTCGAAAAAATGCGCCAAAAGGGAGAAACAATTACGCTTCGGCAAGTGTTTTAGTTATAACCGAGAAGCCTTCTGAGAAAATCTACTCGTCCGCCCCGGCAATTATTCAATTATTTATTTATCAAAACACTACCGCCATGAACCTCACCGACCTACTCAAATTGTCGCTCGGCGAAAAAATTGCCGACTCTGCTCAACCTACTGCCGACAACGCTTTAGCGGCAGCATCTCCGACAGCCGACTACGACGTTTCGGTTTATATACCGGGCACGTCGAGCGAGCTCTACGACAGTCATTATTGTTTGGATTTGGGTGTATGGAGCGATTTGTTTGACGCCGACTAATTGCGACTTGTCGCCCACCGTTTAACGCATCGGCGCTTTGTAGAGCACTACAGGGCGCCGATGGTGCGTTGATAGTCGATATAGCTTACATAGCGGTTGAAGCCGGCCGTGATATGTTCTTCGTTGGCTTGCTGCCATATGACTTGAGCCTCGAGATAGTCGCTGAGAGTTTCCATGCCGTTGTCAAA
Source organism: uncultured Barnesiella sp. (assembly GCA_964490275.1). Classification (GTDB taxonomy): domain Bacteria; phylum Bacteroidota; class Bacteroidia; order Bacteroidales; family Muribaculaceae; genus JAGBWK01. The sequence goes on along the minus strand of CAZBBL010000041.1, from coordinate 12,788 downwards.
CATCGACTTACTGAGGCGCATGTTTTCGGTAGCTTGCTCGAGGGCGGTTTTGGTCATAGTGAAGGCAGCGTCGGCCTCTTGAAGATTGGAATAAGCGCTGCGCATCTCCAATTCCATCATCTGTCGGCTATGCTCGCTCTCATATTTGGCTTGTTGGAGCGATGCTTTGTCGGCTTTTACCTTTTGAGAATGCTCGCCGAAATGAAACAAAGGTATCTTTACGTTGAGCATCACACCAAATGAGCCTCCGTCAAACAAGCGGTCGTTGTTGAGTTTCAATCCCGAGAGGTAGTGGTAGCCGGCGGCGAGGCCCACCGAGGGTAGCATTTCGCTGCGCGACAACTTCACCTTCTGCTCCAACACCTCTTGACGGGCGTCGAGCATCTTCGACTCGGGACGATTCATCACGGCCGTAGTTTCGTCGACAGCCTCGGGAACGTCTACTTCAGGGAATGAGGCTACGACATCGATATTCGACATCAATGGCAACCCGATGGCGCGACAAAGATCCATCTTGGCCAAGCGCACTGCGTTTTGAGCTTTGAGGATATTGAGGTCGGCTTCGTTGCCTCTGACACTCACTTTCATCAAGTCGTTGCGATGGCGCATACCATGATTGACAGCCGAGGTGACATCGCTTTGCAGTCCGTCGATAACATTGCGATAGGCATTGGCTACGTCGAGCATCTTGAGCGCTTTTACGACGTTGGCATAGGCTCGTGTAGCCTCAACAACCACTTCTACCGAAACCTTGTCGCGATTGTATTGAGCCAAGTCGCGCGAACCGGTGGCCATAGCTACCGAAGCTCTGATTTTGCCACCCATATAGATAGGCTGAGTCACCTCGACACCTCCGCGAAACACGCCGTTGATTTTATAATCAAACTCCAATCCGGGGAAATAAGCAACTTGGGCAGTCTGGACGATGGAACCGTCGGCGCCGACGCTCAACACAGGCAGGTTGCCGCCGTCGATCTTATATGTGCCGTTGGCCGTGCTGTAAAGGCCTTGGAACGAAGCCGAAAAGTCGGGATAATAATTGGCACGATAACTTTTCACCATAGCCGAAGCTTGGTCTACCTGCATTCGAGCGGCGTCAAGCTTGAGGTTGTGTTGAAGAGCCATCTCGCGACATTGGTCGACGCTGAGCATGGTTTGAGCCGATATCGTAGTCATCGACAGCAGCGCGGTGGCTGCCAAGATATATCTATTTGCTTTCATTTTTGCTTTTGAAGAATAGTGAGTAGAGCACAGGTATAAACACCAGGGTGATAATCGTACCAAAGAGCAAACCACCCATGATAGCGGCCGCCATCGAGCCAAACATAGAGTCGGAGAGCAACGGTATCATACCGAGGATAGTGGTAAGAGCGGCAAGCGACACCGGACGCAGACGGCTGAGTGCGCTGTCGACCAACGCTTTACGTTGTTCAATACCCTCCCCTATCTGGCGCGTTATCTCGTCCATCAATACTATACCGTTTTTGATAATCATGCCTATGAGGCCGAGGGTGCCGACGATAGCTACGAAGTCGAATGTCTTGCGACACAAAACCATAGTGACTACGACTCCGACAAACACCATTGGTATGGTTAGCATGATGATGGCGGGTTTGCGATAGTCTTTGAAGAGCATTATCAGGATGGCTATCATAAGTATGACGGCCAGTGGCATATTGCCAAAGAGATAGCGCATCGACTGAGCCGAAGCTGCTTTTTCGCCTTGCCATTTCAATGAATAGCCGACGGGAAGCTTGATTTGCTCAATCTGCTCGGCAACAGCTTTGCGAGCACGCTCTGTCTCTACGCCTTCGGCCGGGGATGCTTGTACGCGTACCATGCGTTCGCCGTTGTAGCGTGGCACGATTGGCTGTTCCCACTCTACGTCGACAGATTTCGTGACTTGCATCAGCGGTATTGAGGCCATCAAACGGTCGATAAATGCGTCTTTGTCGAGGATGCCTTGCGAGAGGTCGACAACGGTTTTCTCGTCGATTACATCGTTGAATGTAGGCAAGGTGGTAAACACCGAAATGTTTTCGAGATTGTCAACCGGCGAGCCGTCGGCTTCGGTTTGACGGATGTAAATCGTACGTGGATGGGTGCCGTCGTAGAATGTAGCTACCGGAATACCTCCGGCCGCTGTCAGCAATGACATGCTTACATCTTTGCGGCTTAGGCCGGTGAGACGTGCTGTTTCTTGGTCGTATTCAACTTTGAGCACCGGCACTTGAGCATCCATATCGCGGGTAATCAGTCGGGTCATGGGCGAACGCTCCATGATGGCGGCAGCGCTGTCGGCAAGTTGCTTGAGCACGGCCGGGTCGGGCCCGGTAAATTGCGCCTCGATAGGATATTTTTTAAACATCAAGTTGTAGCGTTTTAGCTTGGCATAGGCTTGAGGATAATTATCGTCGAGCCATGTTTGCATCTCCTCGATGTGTTGGCCAAGCTCTTTCGATGATGTGAAGTCGATAATCAATTCGCCATACGACAACGATGGCAGCGGAATACTTCTGACGAGGTTGTAGCGGCCCGGGGCAGCGCCGACCGACATGGTGATGTTTCTCACGTAAGGCAGCGAATCAAAGTGCTCCTCAATCGCGGTGAGGTCGGCTTTGGTAAGTGTCGAATTAGTGCCTTCGGGAAGTTTGTATTCCATATAGAGCTGGTCGTAGTCCATGTCGGGGAAGAATCCCTGGCGCACGTAGCGGAACGAATAGAGCGCCGCAGCAAGCAACAGCGCCATCAATGCTACGAAACCGATGCGATGAGACAGCGCTTTTGTAACGACCTTGCGAAGCCAGCGGTAAGGACGGCCTTGGTATAAGCCTTCGTTGGCCTCGTCGGCTTTGTGTTGCTTGGGCAGCAAGCGGTCGGCCATCATAGGCACGTGAACCAACGCCAACACCCAACTCAACAGCAACGACACGGCCAAGACGATAAAGAGGTCGCGCACGTAGATGCCGGTGGTGTCGGGCGACATATATATAGGTAAGAAGGCCAAGATTGCTATCAGCGTGGCGCCCAACAGAGGCATAGCCGTGCGACGTCCGATGTCGGTCATCGCTTCGAGACGCGGTTTGCCTCGACGCAAGTCGACCAATATACCGTCGATTATCACTATGGCATTGTCGACAAGCATACCCATGGCCAAGATAAACGAACCGAGCGACACTCGTTGCATCGTGCCTCCCGACCAAAGCAACAACAAGAACGAGCCGAGCACGATGATGATAAGGCTGATGCCAATCATCATGCCGCTACGCAATCCCATCGACAGCATTAATATCAATACGACTATCGCTACCGACTCGGCGAGGTTGACGAAAAATACGCTCAGAGCATTGGTGACACGCTCGGGTTGATTAAACACTTTGTGCACCTCAACTCCGGCGGGCAAGCGATCGGCTTCGAGCTCCTCGAGACACTTGTTAACCTCCTTACCCACTTTGACGATGTCGCTACCCGACTCGCCGGCAACAAGAATGCCGATAGCGGGCGATTCGTCATAAAGCAATTCGTTGCGACGCGGAGTAGCTTCGGCAAGCTCCACGCGAGCAATGTCGCGGATGCGCAGACGGTCGTCGTCGTGGCCTCTAATGAGCATCTGCGAGATGTCGTCGACAGTGGTGAAGCGGTCGGTGACACTGACACGTACACGGTTATCGCCGTTGTCATAATAGCCGGCGTAGGTCACTTCGTTTTGATTGTTGAGCGTTGCCAATACTTCGACCGGCTTTACTCCGAGAGTCGACATGCGCTCTCGGTCGAGCGATATGTTGATAGAAGTGACGGGAGTGCCGTATAGCTCTACTCGCGAGACCCCCTCGAGGTCGGCAACAGTGCGACGTATGAGCTGTGCATAGTCGGCCATTTCGGTATCGGTAAAACCGTCGGCAGTCATGGCATAGAACAAGCCATAGACGTTACTAAAATCTTCTTTTACAATCGGTTTCGATGCACCCGAAGGGAGCGAAGCAGCGGTGTCTGACACCTTACGACGCAATATATCCCAACATTGCTCGATTTGATCGGGGCTAACCGTGCTGAGCAGCTCTACCTGTATCAACGACAAATCGTTGTAGGAATAACTCTCGACGTTGGCCACATTGCTGACCGTGCGAATGCTTTTCTCCAAAGGGTCGGTCACTTCGAGCTCAACCTGATGAGCCGATGCGCCGGGATAGGTGGTGACCACCATCGCCAATTTCACTTTTATCTCGGGGTCCTCGAGCTTGCTCATCTGATAGGCGCTAAACAAGCCTCCGACCACGAGCACCGCAATCAAAAACTTTACGAGGTTTTTGTTGCGAAACGACCACATGCCAAAGTCAATCATAGCAGCCCTCCAACATTGGTTTCACTTGTAGGAGCCAGCGGCGCAACTTTGGCGCCTACGGCAATGCTCGATGTGCCGGCCGATATGATGCGTTGACCCGAAAGCGATGTGTCCGACTCTATTTTGGCCGTGCCATCGGTTGACAGGCTTAATACCTTTACGGCAACCGCATGCACTATCGAGTCGTTGCCGACAACATATACCGAGGCTTGCTTCCCCGAGCCAATGATTGCCGTCGACGGCACTTGATAGCTGCTGTCGACATCGCCGCCACGCATGGCAATATTAACCGAAGTGGCCATGCCCACGCTCGGCAGGGGCGATTGGTTTGAAGCGAAACGCAGTTTGACGGTGTAGAGCTGATTGGCGTTGGCTACCGACGAAAACGATACGGGTTGCAGCGTAAACACGCGGTCGGGGTAGACATCGAAACTACAGGTGTAGGCCATAAAGTCGCTGCGACGTATATAGTCGGCCGCAGGTATTTTTATCTCTACAATCGGAGTGGAGTCGTCGACAATCTCAATCAGCGGAGTGCCCGCACCAACCACCTCGCCGGCACGGTGATAGACGGTTTTGACAACGCCCGAAACCGGAGCATAAAGCTTGGTTTCGCCGAGCTGATCGCGAGCATGCTGAAGCTTGGCGGTGATTTGCTGCAAACCATAGACGGCCTTATCGTAGTTGTTGGCCGTGGTAGCACCGTCGTTATACATTGCGATAACCCTGTCAGCCTCGCCCTTTACCTGGTTGTATTCGGCTTGAGCGGCATCGTAGGCTATGCTATAGTCGCGCGGGTCTAACTGAGCCAAGAGCTGACCTTTCTTGACGGTTGCGCCCTCCTCGAAATTGGCCGAGGCGATACGTCCGGCCACCTTAAAGGCTACGTTATACTTGTTGTCGCTGACTACACGTGCCGGGAACGACAAGCTTTGCGCATCGCCCTGCGAGGCGACGACTGTAGTTTTCACTTTCTTCGGTTGGGGTTGCGTTGACTGCCGGCCACATGAGGCCACAACCAAGGCCATCAACAATATTATTGGAGTAATTTTCATAGTTAATTGGATTTTCACTGCGAAATTACACAAACATTGCCGATGTCGATAATACTATTTTTCCCTTTTATTTTCCGATTTATCCGAATTTTGTCACAGACCTGCAACAATCTCTAAAACAAGGCGTGATTCGAAGCTGTGTCAATCCATTGTATGCGTTGCTCAAGAAAATCAAGCAATTTTTGATAATATTCCTCAAAATCTTCCGAGCTTGCTACATAGCTCTGCAACGACGACTGTGGCCACACTTGGCCGTTTTGCAACGCTGCTATAGCGATAAGATCGTGATACTCGGCCATATACTCTTTCAAAGCCGGCCAAATCTCGGTTTTAAATTGTTCCCAACGAACTTCTCTTCAAAGGAGATGCTGAACGACCACGATTTCACGTCGTTGATGTCGACCGCAACGCTTTCAGCGAACAAAATTACGAAATCGCTTTCCCGACGTAACACGAATTTAATTTAATTGCAATCATATTGTCACAAACTGCGCCCACTCTCAAGCCTTTGAATAGCAGCGCCTACATGCCTGAAGCTATCGGGCAACAATTTTTAGCTATTCGGTTGAAAAAATTGTGTAACTTTGCAGAACATTGTCGCTAACAACGACTTTTTAAAACTTATGCTGAAAAATTTCTTCAATCATATTACTACGCTGCTGTTGACCATACTGACGCTGACATCGTGCCACGACAAGAACGACGAACCTACGCCAATAGTGGGCCGTTCGGTGTTGGTCTACATGGTCGCCGACAATTCGCTCGGATCGTCGGGCTACGACCAACTCGACTTCGACGAGATGCTCACGGCCGCCCACAACGGCGACTTCGGCAACAACCGCTTGATTATCTACCACGACGGCATCTCAGGCACGCCCACTCTCTATGAAATAACGCCCGAAGGGCAAACTACGCTACTCGAATATTCGCTCGACGACGCGTCGGTAAGTTCGACTCGCATGGCGCAAGTAATCAGCGATTTCAAGCGTTTGGCTCCGGCCGACAACTATGGACTGATATTATGGAGCCACGCCAGCGGATGGCTCCAAAACGGCATGGAATCGCCCGCAGAGGCTGTGACACAGTCGTTTGGCCAACAACGCGGTCGCTACATGAATGTGACAACTTTGGCCGACGTACTCCAAGGACAAGGCTTCGACTACGTATACTTCGACTGTTGCTACATGGCATCGGTTGAGGTGGCCTACGAATTGCGCCACGTCGCACACTACATGGTTGGCAGCGCTACGGAGCTCCCGGCCACCGGAATGCCCTACGACCAAACACTTCGCTATCTGATGGCCGACCAAGCCGATTTGCAAGCGGCTTGCCAAGCCACCTTCGACAGCTACAACAACCTATCAGGGCGCAACCGCACATGCACTATCTCACTCATCGACCTCAACGCCATCGACGACCTGGCCAACGCCACAAAAGAGATTTTTGCCTCCCGGCCCACGCTACCCGAAGGGTTCACTCCTCAAAAATATATGATTGGCACATGCTATCTCTACGACCTGGGCCAATACGTCACTGCTCTGACATCCGACGCCGAGGCGCTCTCTCGTTGGGATGCAGCACTCCAATCAGCAGTAGTCTACTCGGCCGCCACCCCATCGATATGGAACAGCTTGCGCATCACCAACTATAGCGGTCTCTCAACAGCTATCTTGGAGTCGGAAGCCGACGCCCACAGCTCAAACAACTATTATCAACTGCAATGGTGGAGCGATGTTGTAGCCCACCTGTTTCAATAACAATTTCTATACACAACAATGAACCTTTTTCAAACCGACCTGACCGACGTATCAAACTTGGTAGCCAAATCGGCCGAGACGGCTTCGGCAACCGAACCCGCTACCCCATCGGCCGAAACCCTCAAGCAAGGCATCGACCAGCTCAAAAACTTCTCATTAGAAGATTTTTTCAGCTCAATGGTTGAGCGCCTAATCAACTTCGCCATCGATATCGCCATCGCCCTGCTGGTGTTCTACGTCGGCAAGTTTATCATCAAACGTATCTATCATTTCGTCGGCGCCATATTGATTAAGCGCGACGTCGACAACTCGCTCTGCACCTTCATCTTGAGCTTCATCAAGATAGTGTTATACTTCATATTGATAGTGACCGTCATCGGCATCCTCGGCATCGAAACCAGCTCATTTGTCGCCATCTTTGCTTCGGCCGGCGTCGCCATTGGTATGGCTCTGAGCGGCACATTGCAAAACTTTGCCGGCGGAGTGCTCATCCTTCTGCTCAAACCCTACAAAATCGGCGACTACATCGAGGCGCAAGGATATGCCGGCACCGTCCGCGAAATACAAATCTTCCACACCATCATTACTACCTACGACAACAAAGCCATCATCATCCCCAACGGCGGCCTCTCAACCTCGAGCGTCAACAACTGGTCGCGCGAAGAATACCGCCGCATACAATGGGAAGTGGCTATCTCATACGGCGACAACGTCGACACTGCCCGCAAAGCCATCCTCGACCTCTTCGACGGCGACCAACGCATCATCACCCAACGCACCGAAACCTCCGCTGCCGACAACGTCGACACCGCCACCGTCAACAACCCCGTAGCCGAAAAACGTCCCGGATTGCTGCGCCGAATGTTTACCCACCGCCACAAAATGGCTCAAGCCATCGAACGATGGAACGAAGCTCGCGAGGCCAAAATCAACGAAATCAAACCCAAAGTGACTCAAGAACCCACTGTATTGGTCGACGCCCTGGCCGACAGCAGCGTCAACCTCATCGTACGCGCTTGGGTGCGCAGCTGCGACTATTGGGACGTATTCTACACCTACAACGAACGCATCTACTCCGAGTTGCCTCGCCACGACATCCACTTCCCCTTCCCGCAAATGGATGTCCACATCAACCACACAGCCTAAATCAAGAACTCCCCCCACAAGTTCTAAAACATCATACTCATTGGGCCAATTGGAATCACAAAACCAATTGGCCCAATTTGCATATCTCACAACCTCAAACTCTCCCTCAAAAATTATTTTAATAATTAATTGCTAAATATACTTAATTAATAGTTTTTCTCGAATAATTAACCTAAATTTGCGCTACAACGAGTGAGATATTATCGCATGGTCTCGTCGTCGGGCCTCAAGCCTGTTTACAAGACACGTAAACACCGCTGTGCCAAACGTTTGCAACATCGGTATAAGCTTGATGGCAACCCGGATAAGACACCAACACCGACCATGCCGTCGCCACCTACAATCCTCGGCTCCCGCTCGCTCTCTCCGCCCGCCGAAATCCATTCTAAGGATTTCCACGGGGTTTTGCGCTATAAGCCTGCGACAATAGTGCCGCTCGCAGCAATCGCCCAACAGCCAATTGCAGCGCCCCTACCTCGATAATAAAAAAAACAACATAATGATAAGTAAATGGAATTACTTACCCTTGACATCCGACGAACAAAAATTAGAGACAGCCTTGGCAGAGAAATTTGCCGCGACTCCTCCGATTAGTGAGCTGCTGGTACAGCGCGGAGTCAAGTCTGTCGAGGAAGCCGAGAAATTTTTCAACCCCTCCCTCAAAGACTTGCACGACCCGTTCCTAATGCCCCAAATGGACCTCGCTGTGAGCCGTCTGAATCGTGCCATGGGTAGCAAGGAGAAAATTATGGTATATGGCGACTACGACGTCGACGGCACCACGGCCGTCGCTCTGGTCTACAAATATCTCCGTAATTTCTACTCCAATATCGACTTTTATATCCCTACTCGCTACGACGAGGGATATGGTATCTCACGCCGCGCAATCGACGAATTTGCCGAACAACAAGTGAAACTCGTCATCATCCTCGATTGCGGCATCAAAGCCAACAACGAAATAGCCTATGCCGCCACCAAAGGCATCGACTTTATCATCTGCGACCACCACGTCCCCGACGACGAACTCCCAAAAGCCGTCGCAATCCTCAACCCCAAACTCGAAGACTCCACCTACCCCTACCCCCACCTCTCGGGCTGTGGCGTTGGCTATAAGCTCATGCAAGCTTTCTCCATCTCCAACGACATACCCTTGACCGACCTCGAAGGACTACTCGATTTGGTAGCCGTCAGCATCGCTGCCGACATCGTGCCTATGACCGGCGAAAACCGCATACTCACATACCACGGCCTGCGACGCCTCAACACAAACCCCAACATGGGATTGCGCGCCATCATGCGCATCTCTCAAATGTCGTCGCGCGAAATCACCATCTCCGACGTGATCTTCAAAATCGGCCCCCGCATCAACGCCTCCGGTCGCATGCAAAGCGGCAGCGAAGCCGTCGAACTTCTCGTGGCTCGCGACCTCGCCGAAGCCTCCGAAAAAGCCAAAGCCATCGACCAATACAACAAAGACCGCAAAGAGCTCGACAAACGCATCACCGAAGAAGCCTCCGAAATCCTCAAAAACCGCGACGAAGGCCACTCCAACAAAAAGTCGATCGTCATCTACAACAAAGATTGGCACCGCGGCATCATCGGCATCGTCGCCTCGCGCCTTACCGAACTCTACTACAAACCCGCCGTCGTCTTGACCCACTCAAACGGATTGGCTACCGGCTCTTCGCGCTCTGTCCAAGGCTTCGACATCTACAAAGCCGTCGACTCAGTGCGCGACCTGCTCGAAAATTTCGGCGGCCACCCCTATGCCGTCGGCCTTTCGCTCAAAGAAGAAAACATCCCCGAATTTACTCGCCGATTCGAACAATACGTCGCCGAAAACATTACCCCCAACCAGCTGACGCCTCAACTCGACATCGACGCATACCTCAGCTTCGCCGACATAACCCCCGAACTGATTGCCCTGCTCAAGCGGTTCAATCCCTTCGGCCCCGGCAACCAAAAACCGGTATTCTGCACACGCAACGTCTCCGACTTTGGCACCTCAAAGCTCGTCGGCAAACAGCTCGAACACATCAAACTCGAATTGGTCGACGACACCTCAGGCAAAGTCTTCAACGGCATCGCCTTCAACCTCGCTCGCCATTTCGACGCCATCCACGCCGGCCATAAATTCGACATCTGCTACACCATCGAGGAGAACAAACACCACAACGCTCCCGTACAGCTTCAGCTCCTTGTCAAGGAAATTCGCACCCGATGAGCGCCCCCGACATTACCGACATCCTCCAACAAAATTGGGGATACGACTCCTTCCGCCCCGCGCAGAAAGAGATCATCACCTCCATTCTCTCAGGCCACGACACAATCGGCCTGCTCCCAACCGGTGGCGGTAAGTCTATCACATTCCAAGTGCCAGCCCTCGCTACCGACGGCCTTACCATCGTAGTGACGCCCCTGATTTCGCTCATGAAAGACCAAATCGACAACCTGCGTCAACGTGGCATCCTGGCTACATATCTCCACGCCGCTCTCACACGCCGCGAACAACAACTCGCCATCGACCGCTGTCGCCTCGGCAAAGCCAAGCTACTCTACCTCTCCCCCGAAAAACTCCAATCGCCATCGTTCCTCGACATCGTACGCTCCCTCCCCATACGCATCATCGTCGTCGACGAAGCCCACTGCATCTCCCAATGGGGCTACGACTTCCGCCCCTCATACCTCAAAATAGCCCAACTGCGCAAGCTCTTCCCACAGGCCCCCGTATTGGCACTTACCGCCTCAGCCACCCCTCATGTGCTCGACGACATCGCCCAAAAGCTACAGATGGCCTCCCCCGCAATATTCCGCCTAAGCTTCGCCCGCAACAACCTTTCTTATATCGTCCGCTACACCGACTATAAAGAAGGCAAACTCTTAGAAATACTCACCAAAATGGGCGGATGCTCAATCGTCTACGTCCGCTCACGCAAACGCGCCCGCGAACTGGCCATGCTCCTCGCCAACGAAGGCCATAGCGCCGACTACTACCATGCCGGCCTCGCCCCCGAAGAAAAAGAACTCCGCCAAAACAAATGGAAAAGCGACCAAACACGCATCATGGTCGCCACCAACGCCTTCGGCATGGGCATCGACAAACCCGACGTCAGATTAGTCATCCACTACGACCTCCCATCCTCACTCGAAGAATACTACCAAGAAGCCGGCCGAGGCGGTCGCGACGGCCTACCCTCACTGGCCGTACTCCTCGTCGCCAAAACCGACAAAGCCCTGCTCACCCGACGCCTCAACGAAGCCTTCCCCCCAAAAGACCAAATACGCCACATCTACGACCTCGCCTCGACATTTCTCGACGTCGTCCCCGGCGAAGGCTACAACCACGTCTACGAATTCAACCTTGCCCAATTCTGCTCGCGTTTCAACCTCAAAGCCCCCGAAGTGGTCAACGCCCTGTCTATCATGACTCAAGCAGGCCATATCGAATATTCCGACCAAATTTATTCTCGCGCCCGAGTGATGATGCTCATGCAGCGTAGCGAACTCTACGACCTCCAACTCCCCATTGAAGAAGACCGCGTACTCAACAAGCTACTCCGCACCTACACCGGTCTGTTTGCCGACTACGAACCCATCAACGAAGGACTCATAGCCTGCGAACTCGACTACACCGAAGACACCGTCTACAACGCCCTTCTCGCCCTCACTCGTCGCCACGTGCTCCACTACATCCCTCGTCGCACCTGCCCATATATCCTCTACACCCGTCCCTGCGACGAAGGTCGCCATCTCCCCATCCCCATCGAAGTCTACGAGCAACGCCGACAACGCATGGAAGAGCGCATCACAGCCATGAAACAATTCGCCTTCGGCACCACCGACTGCCGCGTCAACACCATGTTGCGCTATTTCGGCGAAAAACCCACAGAGCCATGTGGCAAATGCGACGTCTGTCGAGCCACCGCACGATTTAAAAACGACTCCGACCAACAATTGCAACGCACCATCCTCTCACGCCTCAGCCCCGACCGCACCATCACTATCGACGCCCTCATCAACTCCATCCCCGGCCACAACCCCGACACCATCATCGACCGCCTGCGCGACCTCATCGGCAACAGCACCGTCATCAACGACAACGGCCTCCTCACCCTCCCCAAATAAAACCTTCCACAACCTTTGTAGTGGCGAAATCCATTTCGTCCGCCCCCATCAACCCCGCTATACGTCTAATCCATCCTGTCCTCCACTATACATATTCGCTTGCACCCCCGAAAACCGCATCAACAGACAGTTTTAACTTAAAAAATCGGCCCAACTTCACAATCTTTATACTCTTTTAGCCAATCTCCGTGTGCAACATTTGTTCCACGGTTGTTATTATTGGTGAAATGCTTCCAACGACGAGCATTTCAATACATCCCTCGCCCTTAATCATCGAGTAGTGATTACTGGAGATTAAGGCTCTCATAATAAATAGTTGAAACGCCGATGCAGGCTGCGAAGCTTCCGCAGCCTGCATTTTTT
>CAZBBL010000040.1:0-13453 GCA_964490275.1 uncultured Barnesiella sp. | reverse complement strand
TATAAGAAAGGCGCTAACTCTACGTTGGCGCCTTCCTTGTCTCTTATGCTGTAAGATAAAAAGTTTAAGAGTGACGGTTAAGATAAGAACAGCGGGGATACTTGCCCAAGCACCCCCGCCATTATGTTTTTGAAGCCTTCGTTGTGACTGTATATCTTGTTTTATTTATTATATTCGCTTATTTGACTCATAATAGGGCAAAAGGTTTAATCGTCAATCACTTTTTTTCGAAAAAAGTTGCTCGACGGCCGAAAATAGCCGCCACCAAATCGCTACAATCCGGCCTACTACGCCTACCGGAGCCACGTTTGGGCTATCAATTTGGAATTATTATAAAAATATTCTATTTTTGCACAAAATAACAACGAGGCGAGCGCTACAGACTGACAGACGTTAAGCTGACGCCGCCCAATGGTTCATGAACATTATTACACAATCGTAAAAAAATGAATATCGCAATTGTTGGCGCCAGCGGCGCCGTCGGACAAGAGTTCCTTCGCGTGCTCGAAGAGCAAAACTTCCCCGTAGACAACCTGACACTGTTTGGTTCGAGCCGTTCGGCCGGCCGCAGCTATAAATTTCGTGGCAAAGACTATATAGTAAAAGAGCTCCGCGAAAACCCCGACGACTTTAAAGATATCGACATCGCGTTTACCTCGGCCGGCGCCGGCGTGTCAAAGCAATATGCAACGACCATCACAGCTCATGGCGCACTGATGATCGACAACTCAAGCGCCTTCCGCATGGACGACGACGTGCCCTTGGTTGTGCCTGAAGTCAACGGCGACGACGCCTTCAACACTCCCCGCAATATCATTGCCAACCCCAACTGCACCACCATACAGATGGTAGTAGCGCTCAAAGCCATCAACGACATCAGCCCGATCAGCCGCGTGCACGTAGCCACCTACCAGGCAGCCAGCGGTGCAGGCGCAGCAGCTATGGACGAGCTCATCGAGCAATACAACGAAATAGCAGCCGGCAAAGAGCCTACAGTAAAGAAATTTGCTCACCAGTTGGCCTACAACGTCATCCCCCATATCGATGTATTCACCGACAACGGCTACACCAAAGAGGAGATGAAGATGTACAACGAGACAAAGAAAATCATGCATGCTCCCAAGCTCGACGTCAGCGCCATGTGTGTGCGCGTGCCGGTGATGAGAGCACACTCCGAAGCCATCTGGGTTGAGACCGAGAAGCCAATCGACGTAGAGACCGCTCGCAAAGCGTTTGAAGCTGCCGAGGGCGTGATTGTGCTCGACCAACCTGCAAACAACGTCTACCCCATGCCGCTCGACATAGCCGGCAAAGACCCCGTCTATGTAGGTCGCATACGTAAGGATTTGACCAACGCCAACGGTTTGTCGTTCTGGGTTGTTGGCGACCAAATAAAGAAAGGTGCCGCCCTCAACGCCGTGCAAATCGCGCAATATATGCTTGCCCACAAGAAGTAAATCTCGACGGGCCTGCATAGGCTACCGCTCCCCTACTCGCTACCATTCTCCTCTCTTTCAATTTTCTCCCTCCCCCAACTCCTTAAATCAACCCTCGACACAAATACTCTTTGCCGATGCTCCTTGCTTCAGCTCCTTTGGTAACCAATCCTGTAGCAATTTTTCTGATAGTGCTGGTAATCATATTAATGGCACCGGTATTGCTTACGCGTCTGAAAATACCTCACATTATCGGCATGATTGTCGCCGGCCTGATAGTTGGCCCCTATGGGTTTAACATTCTCGCTAACGACTCAAGTTTCCAGATTTTCGGACAAGTAGGATTGCTCTACCTGATGTTTTTGGCAGGTATAGAAATCGATATGTACCACCTGCGGCTCAACCTCAAGCGCGGGTTGATATTTGGTGTATTGACGTTTATCGTGCCGATGATTATCGGAGCCGTGGCAAGCGTCTACGTGCTCAAACTCGATTGGCTCACGGCCACGCTATTGGCGTCGATGTATGCTTCTCACACGCTGATCTCATATCCGATTGTTGCCCGCATGGGCATCACACGCGCCCCAGCCGTGTTGATATCTATTGTCGGCACGATTATCGCCGTCATCGGCGCCCTGTTGGTATTGGCTTGCACGGTCAACATCAATGCGGTAGGGCAATTTGAGATAACAGAGATATTGTTGCTGCTGGGCAAGCTGACGCTCTATTGCGCTGCGGTGCTCTACGTCTACCCGCGTCTGACGCGATGGTTTTTCAAATCATACGCCGACAACGTCACGCAATATGTGTTTATCTTGGCACTGGTGTTTGCCTCGGCCTTGGTGGCCAAGTTTATCGGGTTGGAAGCCGTGCTCGGGTCGTTCTTTGCCGGGTTGGTGCTCAATCGCTATATACCGGTGTCGTCGCCACTGATGACACGTATAGAGTTTGTCGGCAACGCGCTGTTTATCCCCTACTTCCTTATAGGCGTCGGCATGATGATTAATATCAACGTCATCGGCAACCCCCAGACGCTGTTGGTCACAGCCGTGATGCTCGCCATAGCACTGATAAGCAAATGGCTTGCGGCCTACATAGCCCAGAAAATCTATCGCATGGACGGCAACGACCGTCGCATGATGTTTGGCCTTACCACAGCCCATACGGCCGTCGCCTTGGCTGTAGTGACTATCGGCTACAATATGGTCGACGCCGCCGGCAACCACATGATGGACGAGACGATACTCAACGGCACGGTGTTGGTGATTTTGATCACTTGCGCTATTGCCCCCATCGTCACCTCGTCGGCAGCCTCGAGGCTGAAGATACGTATGCTTGAGCAGGGGGGCGAGGAGCCTACCGACAAGCGTCAACCGATACATACGCTCATACCTATCGACAATCCAATCACGTCGCAATCGCTCGTTGAGTTGGCGCTGCTGATGCGTCCGCAACGTCGCTCTGATGTCGACTCGCTATATGCGTTGCATGTGCGCAACGACAACTCGTCGTCGTCGAAAGCCATGAGCAAAAATGTGATGCAACAAGCGTCGCAAGCCGCAGCCTCGGCCAACTATATCCTCAACCCTATCGAGCGCTACGATCTCAACACCGTCACCGGCATCCTCAACACTATCGAGGAGCGCGACATCAACGAGGTGTTTATCGGTATGCACCGCAAAGCTACGGTCATCGACAGCTTCTACGGTTCAAAAATCGACCAACTGCTGAAGCTGACACGCCACATGGTCGTAATCTCGCGTTGCTTCATTCCGGTCAATACGGTGACTCGCATAGTGGTCTACGTGCCGCCCAAAGCTCAATTCGAATCGGGGTTCACTCGCTGGGTGCACGCGTTGGCCAACTTGGCTCGTGAGCTTGGCTGCCGCATCATATTCTGCTGCCCGCAAGAGATACAGCGCATCATACGTATGCTGTTTCGTCGCGACCACATAGTGATACGCAGCGAATATCGCGTCATAGAAGACCGCGACGACTTTTTGTTGCTGGCCAACCATATTCTCGACGACGATTTGTTTGTGGTGGTTGGCGCACGCGCCGGCTCGGTATCGTATTCGGCCGACGTAGCCGAGTTTCAGAGCTTCTTGCAGCGACATTTCTCGCGCAACAATATCGTCATCATCATTCCGGAGCAGGCCAGCGACATACCTGTTATGGAGTCGTTTGGCGACCCGATGGCAGCCGATGTCACCTCGACGCCGTCGCCGTGGATGGTGCGTTTGCGTGCATTCTGGCAAGACCATTCGCCACTACGCCGCCGTCGCCACCGCCGTCGCGACATCGACCTTTAGCAATTCACAATTTAGCATGGCTACTACACGAAAAACGCCGAGGAAGCACAGAGTCCCTCGGCGTCAACCATCAAATTGTACCTATCTGATTACTTCTTTATGACTTTGGTAGCGTCTTTGCCGGCGACACGTATGTAGACACCGCCGGCAGGGTTGTCAACGCGTATGCCTTGCAGGTTGTAATAAACGGCCGTGGCCTCGTTGTCGATATCGACGTCGGAGAGGATGTCGTCGACGCCGGTTGTGTTTTCGTCGACAGCTATGGTAAAGGCTATGCGCGAGGTGCCCGACGGGACAGAGATGCTTTTGGCCGAGACTCCGGTGGCGACTGCCGGTCGGCTGTCGCCACAGAGGTAGTAGCGATAGTAGGCGGGCGAGAAGTTGCGGCAGCGGAACGAGGAGCCTGAAGCGAGGTCGATGGCCCATGTGCGGTCGGTGGGATCGCCATACCATTTGCCGTTCCATGTTTTCCATCCTTCTTTACCCGAGGCCTCATAATATGCCTCGTAGTCGGCGTAGGGATTGTCGGAGAGATACCATTGGCGAGCTGTATAGTTGGAAGTGTCTTCATATTTTACCCAATGTGAAGTTGAAGCTAAGCCTGAAAGCTCGATATCTGACATTGTGATGACAACTGACGATGTATCAAACTTGGCATTAGCTATGCGGAATGGGTCAGTAATTTCGACAAGGGCGGGGGCGTCGAGGTTGGCAAATTCGTCGGCGGTGATGGTGTCGATTGGAGTGCGTTCGGCATATTCGCCAAGGTCTTCGATAGGATTTTTGTTGGCAAGGCAATAGTAGAGGTGTCCGTCGATGGGAGCGCCGTCAAAGTCGGCCGATTGAATACCTGAGCTACCGCCGTCAAAGAGGAATCCCGTGATAGTAGAGGGATGATCTTTACCGCTGAAGGTAAATGTCCAAATGTTGTCGGAAGCGTCGTAGACGGTCATGACGTTGCCGGGCCAGGTAGATGTCATGCCACCCCAATAGTGAACATTAACGGTCGACCACTGGGTTTTGGAGTTGTCGTAGTAGATAGTGATGTCGGGGTCGTCGGGAGTTTTGTCGACTACAGAGAGGGTCATGTTTTTCCAATCGAAAGTAATATCCCAGATGCCGGGGGTCACCATCCAGCTTTTAGCGCCTGAGCGATTGACTGTGGCCGAGCCAGGATTGTCTTCATCGACTATGGTATCGGCATCTATGGCTCCAATGCGTGTAGCATATTGTTCGGTATCGCTCCATGTAGAGCCGACGTAGGTGGTAAGGTTGAAGTAGCCGTAAGCGGTGTTGTAGCTTGTATCGGGATTTGCTACAACCTCTACCCCTTCGGCGGTATATATCGAGCCGTTTTTGGTCATTTTGACGGTGGCGCCTGCAATCCAAGTGCCATCGCCGGCCAGAGTGCCCATAAGGATGATGTCGTCGGGGCCGGTGTAATCGTCGAGCTGACCGAGAGAGTTGATATCCGACTTGTTGGCGTTGCATTTGTAGAGTTCGCCATCGATTGGAGTTTGGTCGACGCTCAAAGATTGATAGCTGGCGTTGGCAAACATAAAGCCTTTGATGAGCGACGGATATTGCGATTTGTCGAAGGTGATGCTCCAAATATCGTGGACGTCATCACACTGAGTAAGAGCTGCGCCGGGCCATGAGGTAATATCGAAGTTGGCATCCCAATAGTGGACGTTGACGGCCGACCATTTGGTCAAAGTGTTGTCGTAGTAGATGGTGATATCTTGCTCGTCTTCAGGATTGACATTGACAAAGGATATTTTCATCGTCGACCAATCGAAAGTGATGTCGTAGACGCCGGGGGTTACAATCCAACAACGGCAGTTGCTGCGATGTACTCTGACCGACGACGTGCCGTCATCGTCGACCGGAGTATCGACGCTACCGAGAGGGCCAAAACGTGTACCGTTCGAATCCATCGTACCCCAAGAAGATGTGACGGCCGTAACTAAGTTGACAAAGCCATTGGCATCGGCAACGCCGTTTTCGGCAGCAACGATCACTGATTTGGCGGTATAAACCGGGCCGTTTTTCACCATTTTGACTCCGGTGCCCGGGGTTGAGCCCCAAGAGGCAGCGCCGAGGAATGTACCGGTGACATAGATTTCATCGGGGCCGTCGTAGGCTGATTTTTGGCCGAGGTCGATGACATCGGTTTTGTTGCTGATGCATTTATAAAGCTCGCCGTCGATAGGTTTACCGTCGTAGGCATTAGATTGGGTTGAGCCGTCAAACATGAAGCCGGCAACGCGCGAGGGATACATCTCGCTGCTGAATGTATAGCTCCAAATATCGCGAGCCTCGTCGGTGCAAGTCATGGCGTCGCCCGGCCACGAGGTTATGTTATTGCCGTTGGCATCCCAATAGTGGACATAGACGGTAGACCAATGCGAGCGAGAGTTGTCGTAGTAGATTGTAATGGGGTCTTCGACGACAGGTACGTAGACGCCCTCATCAGTAACCGCGGGCTTATTGTTATTAACAGCCGGGGCTGAATATAAGTGGCCGGCAATGACGCTGTTATAGTCGGCAGTCTGCATGTTGCCTGAAGGGGTTCTGAAAATTATTCCGCCGATAGTTGAAGGATAATCTTCGCCATTAAACGTGTAGCTCCAGATATTTCTGACGGGGTCTATCAAGGTCATGCTCGGAGAGTCGGCCCAAGCGAGAATAGCGGTGCTGCGGTAGGCCCAATAGTAGATTTTGACGCTTGACCATTGCGTTTGTGAGTTGTCGTAGTAGATAGTGATGTCGCTTTCAGAAGGCAAGCTTTCGACAACGAGACGCGTTTCAAGGGTGGCAAAATCTATTTCGAGATGGTAGGTAGAGTTGACCGGCAGGATAATAGCGGCATAGGCATCGGCATCAGAGGCCGACAATGTCGACGAAGTGGTGCTCATTGTGAGATTGGCCGAAGGTTTGGCGGTTGTCAGAATCTCGTCGCCATTTGAGAGACGAAGTTGGTAGTCGACAACCTCTGAGTAGGTAAATGTAGGCGTCTTGTAGGTAGTCGACTCGACGTAGGTAAGAGCTACGTTGGCTTTGTCGGAGCCGACAAAGTTGCCGTAGAGCGAAGCCGAAAAGTTGTCAAACTCGCCGGCGGCATTGTCGGCATCGCTTTTTCGGCCGCTATAATAGCCGCTGAGGTCGGCGACGCTTGTGAAGTCGGGAGATTGCTCATAGCCCCACGCATTAGGATATGATGTGAAAATGATGTTGCTGAAGGATGAAGGATAAGAGGCTACCCACATATTGTTGCCAAGGCCTTTACATACGATGTCGGGGGTTTCCATCAGGTCGTTGCTGGAGTTCCAGCAGTAAGCGGCGACAGTGCCCCACGACGTGCCGTCGACCTTGAGCGATTTGAAGAAGACCGTGTTGGCGGCTTCGGCTGATAAAGTTGCGCCGGCCATCATCAGAGCCAACGCTATATTGAGTTTTTTCATTGCGATAACGTGATTATTTGATAAAGACCGGATAGGTGTCGGAGGCTACATAGATTTTGCCGTTTTTCTTGGCTTTGACAATTACTTGCAGATAGCACGGCTCGGTAAGTTGGCACGACGAATCGACAATGGTGCAGAAGGGTTGCTTCTGGAATCCGTCGAGGCCTGAGTCTTCGTCGACGATTTGATCTTGGTCGACGTCGAGCTGCAATTGACGGTCGCCGTCGTAGACTTCAAAGCGATAGCGAGTAGAGTTGAGCGACGTATCGAGATTGCCGTTGTCGTCCAAGAATTCGGCTTGTATTTGTAAATCAGATTGCGCCGGGTCGTAGGAGCCTTTGAGGTGGGAGTAGAGAAGTTCGGGGTTTGTATAGTCCTCATTGACGACATAAAACAGGTCGCCATCGCCATCGATATATACCGGTTGGAGGTCTTCGGCAACGGCGCCGGTAAGTCCGGCCGGATAGCTAAGACCTTGCGAGGTAGTAAACATAGCCCAACCGCCAACATAGATTGTAGGCACTTCTTCGCTCGACTTAAACCAAGTGTGGCCGTCGTATTCGGTAGGGACGGCACGCACCCATGTGCCGTTGCTGACAGCGGTTGAGCTGCCTGTAAGCGAGCTGCCGTAAGCAAAATCGTAGCCGTCGGGGTAGCCGTTATCGTCCAAGCGTCCGGTGAAGATATTATAGCCTACCCACGACAATGGGCGGTCGTCGGCATAGCGGAAGTAGAGGTTGACTTTTGATTCGACAAACCAGATATCTTCACACTTGACGTTGCGCTGCTTGAAGTAGGAGCCTTTTGAGTTGGAAACCGTGACATAAAACGGCACGGCGAAACGGTGAATAGCACCATAGGGTATGAGTCGGCGATAGACCTTGGCATATTGCGTGCCGTCGGGACCGATGGCGTCGTCGCCGGTGAGTTCTTCCCAACGATATTGGCGGATGCCGTCGGCGTCGGCGGGGTTGTAGGTGTCGTTTTCGGCATTACCACCCGAGCCTGATGTGAATCCGTTGGAGTTGACGTAATAGTTTTTCTGGCTAAAGTCAGTCATGGTATATCGCGAAGGAGCAGAGAAGTCGTCGTTGTCGCGCTGAGTATAATACACATATATATACTTTGGGTCGCCGGTGATGACAAGCTGCATATCAGAGGGGTTGAAATAGATAACGGCATTGTCGACATAAGAGCAGTCGAGTTGGAAGTTTTGCAGGCCGTTGCTACGAGTGAAGCCATTGACGCCTTGTCGGTCAACATCCTCGCCATAGACCTCGCCTACTTTAATTTTGTTTTTGAGATAATCAACGCCATTGACTCGCTTCGGGCCCCAGTTCCAATATCCCCAATCGCCGGCAGTGATTTTAAATTGTCCGCACAGGCGACCTGAATGGATA
The DNA here is from genome assembly GCA_964490275.1 of uncultured Barnesiella sp. Taxonomy (GTDB): domain Bacteria; phylum Bacteroidota; class Bacteroidia; order Bacteroidales; family Muribaculaceae; genus JAGBWK01. The sequence continues at coordinate 4,841 of CAZBBL010000040.1, read as the reverse complement.
CCTTCGAAATCTTCAACTCCCTTGAGGTCGAAATAATACCAAGCGTCGTTGCTCGGCGTCGCCACTCCATCGACTTGGGGATATGGATGGCCGGCGTCGCATTGCTTGAATGCCCAATCGGTGTCGAGCGCAGCCTGACTATATTTTTGCGGGCGCTGTTGGCCGTGAGCCCATACCAAGTCGGAGATGTCTTTAGCATTGGCATCTTCAGCTACGGCATCGCAATCGTGCTGACCGGATACATTTCTGATTGACCACAGGTTGAGGTCGCCGTAGAAATAATATGTGGTTGGTTTTTGAGTGGCGTCTGACCAAATTATGGCGTCGGCCACTTTGAGATTTATCTCATAGACATTGTCGGTAGAGAAGTCGGTAGTGAAATATTTTGTTGATTCGATATCGTCGGCCGGGTCGTATTCGGTGATGGCCGTGGCAGAGGCGTTGCTCAATGAAGCGTTGGTGTCGCTGCCATAATATTTCAGTACGTTGCCCGAATCGTCGGTAGAGTAGAAAATCACCTTCGACCAATCGCCTCCTGAGGAGATGTCGAGATATTCTACCTTCGACTTGCCGTTGGTAGCATCGTAGGTAGATAGCTCTATCGGAGAAGTCCAATTGTTGAATGAGCCTTTGATATAGTATTTGTCGGCATAAGCGACTATACTAATCATTGCGAATAGCAAGAATAGGGGGAATTTTTTCATGATTTAAGAAATAGCTATGGGAGCTACTCAGAGTATAGATAACTATCGTAAGTATTTCAAATAAGTATGTTACTAAGCCGAAACGCAATAAGCTAAGCATAGGTCATAGACGCGACAAATTTAAGCAAAAAACCAATTCTACCAAAATATTTGTTGGTAGAATTGGCTATAAGGAAATAAATTAGCAGCGAATTATTGAGCGTGGTAGAGGGTTTCGAAGATGGCACGGTCGGCGTCGGTGAGCTGACGTCCGCGACGAGCCATCACGCGCTCGGCGATGTCGAAAAATTTCTTTAAAGGCACCGTTGAGAATCCGGCAGCGCCACCTTCAGAGAATGATGGTATAAACGTGCGGGGGAATCCGGCGCCATATACGTTGCAACCTACGCCTACAACGGTGGCGGTGTTAAACATCGTGTTGATACCGGCTTTGGAGTGGTCGCCCATGATGAGGCCGCAAAATTGCAGGTCGGTTTTGAGGAAACGTTGCGCCGGATAGTTCCATAAGCGCACACGAGAATAGTCGTTTTTGAGGTTTGAGGCAACGCATCCGGCGCCGAGGTTGCACCACTCGCCGATGACGGCGTTGCCGAGAAATCCGTCGTGAGCTTTGTTGCTGTAGCCGAAGATTACTACATTGTTGAGCTCGCCACCCACTTTACTCCATGGGCCGATAGTAGTGGCGGGATAAATTTTGGTAGCCATATTGACGGTGGCATTGCGACATATAGCGACGGGGCCGCGCAAGCAACTACCCTCCATCACTTCGGCATTCTCGCCTATATAGACAGGGCCGTTGGTGGTGTTGATAAACGCGCCCTCAACGCGAGCACCCGGAGCGATATAGATAAGCGAACGGCCATCGGCATCTTCTCGCGGGCCAATGACATGGCAGCTATCTGAGAGTTCTTGGCTATGGGAGAGGTCGAGACGAGCATAGTCGGCCAATATTGCCTGAAGGTTGAGACCAAAAATATCGTAGAGCTGATTGACAATCAGCAATTTGCCGACATACTCTTTTATCGTATCAATGGAGCGCGAGGCAAACGCATCGGCCGAACCGCAAAAAGCTACGAGCTGAGAGCCGGCATAGATAGCTTCACCGGCATTTAAATCGTCGAGCATATCGTAAAACCAAGGGTCGTCGGGCGGACAAACGTTGCCTGCAATGAAGATGTTGTCGGCAGCAATGGCCGACAGTTTGACAGGGAATCGTTCAGAGAGATAATCGGCTGTGAGATAAGAGAAATCGCCATCGAGCTTGTTGCGCCATTTCGTAGCAATAGTAGTGATGCCGACGCGCATATCGGCCACCGGACGAGTGAATGACAATGGTAAAAGATTTTGACGGACGGTAGGGTCGTCGAAAAGTACGATATTTCTCATTTCGTTTCCATTTAGGTTTCTGCAAAGTTAAAGAAATTATATGTAACTTTGGCGCAGAAAAACATCACTAAAATTATAAAAATAATGAAATTTATCCCTCAAGATATTGACGGAGTATATATCATAGAGCCACAACGTTTTGGCGACAAGCGAGGCTATTTTATGGAATCGTTTAAGCTCAACGAGTTTAGAGCCAACGTGGGCGACATCAAATTCATCCAAGACAACGAGTCGTTTTCGACACGAGGTGTGCTTCGCGGGCTCCACATGCAGCGCGGCGAATATTGCCAAGCCAAGCTGGTGAGAGTGAGCCAAGGCACAGTGCTCGACGTAGCCGTAGACCTTCGCAAAGGCTCGCCCACCTATGGCCGACACGTCGCCGTAGAGCTCAGCGGGGAAAACGGTCGACAGCTGTTTATACCACGCGGATTTGTCCACGGATTTGTAGTGCTCAGCAATGTGGCTCAATTTCAATACAAAGTAGACAACGTCTATGCGCCCGCGTCTGAGATGTGCATCCGTTTTGACGACCCTGATTTGGCTATTGATTGGCGTCTGCCGTTGTGCGAAATGAACCTTTCTGAAAAAGACTCTCGCGGCATAGCTTTTGCCGACGCTACCCCCTACGACCTTTAATATATAATATGGCTACATATCGCTTACTTACCGCCAACGAAATCGAGCAGTTGCAGCGCCAAGGTTGCTGCTGTGGCGATTGGACCAAGGTTGAAGTCAAAGACCCGTTTAAGGCATCGCGCTATCGCGACGTCAACTTTTCGGGCAACATAAGCCTGGGCACGGCCATGGGCTCACACAGCCGCGACGGCGTAGAATTGCTGTCGGGCATCTACAATGCCACGCTCAACAATTGCTCCGTGGGCGACAACGTATATATCAAAGCCATCTCGGGCTACATTTCAAACTACGATATCGACGACGAGGCCATAATCATCGGCGCCGGCACTATCGTCGGCAACGCCGGTGCTACGTTTGGCATCGGGCAACAAGTAGCCGTGCTCAACGAGGCCGGCGGACGCGAGGTGCCTATCTTTGAAGAGCTCTCGTCGCAGTTGGCCTATATCATAGCCATGTATCGCCACGACCAACGACTGACGGCTCGCCTAAACACGCTTATCCAACAGCGTCGCGACGCTGCCCGCAGCGACCGAGGCCATATCGGCAAAGGGGCCGATATCATCAACACCGCCACCATCATCGACGTGAATGTCGGCGACTATGCTAAAGTCGACGGTGCTTTGCGACTCACCAACGGCACTATCATATCGTCGGCTAAAGCCCAAACCACTGTCGGCGACGGTGTCGTCGCCTCCGACTTTATCATAGCCGAAGGGACCAAAATCGACAACGGCTCGATTGTAAGCCGTGTATTCGTCGGACAAGCCTCCCACTTGAGCCAATTCACGGCCCACGACTCACTGTTTTTTGCCAACAGCATTTGCGAGAATGGCGAAGCGGCTTCAATCTTTGCAGGGCCATACACCGTCACGATGCACAAATCGACGCTGCTCATCGGCAGCATGATGTCGTTTTTCAACGCCGGTTCGGGCTCAAACCAGAGCAACCACATGTATAAGCTCGGGCCGGTGCATCAAGGCATATTGGGGCGTGGCTCCAAAACCGCGTCGGGTTCTCACATACTTTGGCCGGCTAAAATCGGAGTGTTCACCATGGTGATGGGCCACCACGCCGGCCATCCCGACACCTCGGCCCTCCCCTTCTCATACCTTATCGACGACAACGGCGTAAGCTACCTCGCTCCGGGCGTCAACATCAGGAGCATCGGCACGCTGCGCGACGCTCAGAAATGGCCCCAACGCGACAATCGCACGGCAGACAACCGTCTCGATTTGATAAATTTCAGTTTGCTGAATCCATATACCATAGGTCGCATCAACAACGCCATGTCGCTTCTGCGCTCTATGAAAATGGAGCATAGCGAAACCCAAACATACACCTACAACGGCACAATCATACGTCTGTCGGCCATCGACAAAGGGTTGCGACTCTACCAACTTGCCATCGACCAATATATCGGCGATAGGCTGATTGAACGTCTCGGCCAATGCGACACTCGCAGCGACATCAGAAAGCGGCTTCGCCCCACAGCCAAAGCCGGCAGCGGCCTATGGGTTGACCTTGGCGGCCTCTTAGCCCCCGAGACCTTGGTAAAGAAACTCGTCGACGACATTGTCGACGGCAAAGCCGACCTCAACGACATCGCCAATCGTTTGAGCGCCATTGCCAACGACTACGACGAAATGGCCTGGAGATGGACCGTCGATATGATAGAATGTAGTTGCCACACAACCATCGGCCGCATCAAGAGCACACAACTTTGCGAACTGATAGAGCGTTGGCAATCGGCCACCGCCATACTCAGCTCGCTGCGTTTAGACGACGCCGCTAAAGAGTTTGCCGACGAGGCCCACATAAGTTATGGCATCGACAACCCCATCAACGCCACAATGGACTTTGCCAACGTGCGCGGCACGCTCGAAGCAAGCTCCATAGCCCATCAACTGCTGACAATCAAGAGCGATAGCCAACACGAAACGGCAAAAAAATTGGTTGAAATTTTAACTGAAATTTTATAGGTAGTTGTAGGAATAAAAAATTTGTAGTAAATTTGCGGTCGATTTCGTAATCTCTGGCGGGACAAGGCTGCCCGTGAATATTGCGACTAATGTTAACATTTTAAATATCAATTAAAAATGGACTTGATTAAAGTAG
>CAZBBL010000039.1:0-13568 GCA_964490275.1 uncultured Barnesiella sp. | reverse complement strand
TTGAGGGGGTAGTGATCATTAGATCGTGTGAGTTCGAGTCTCATTTCGGACACTTTGAAAACCTGCAAGTGTTTTTCACTTGCAGGTTTTCTTTTTTTATATTCCCCCAACATCGCCTCCACCACATCCACTCCCTCATCCTCAAAGGCTTCCAACCGCCATCCTCTGACGCATATATGATTGTCGGTTGCGTCGCTGACGCGACGCTCGGGCGCGATGAATCACGCCCCTACATCCATGACGAATATCGTCGCGAGAGCGACGAACTTGTAGGTAACCGAGGAGAAAGTGAGCGCAGCGAGCGTCTCCTCGGTAGCAAAAGCAAAATCATTCGAGTGCCGAGAGGTAGTCGCTTGTGCCCCTCGCCCTCAAACCCCTCCACGATGTTTGTGGCGTCCGCGAGGACGCCGATTTACTCGTAACCCCGTACACCGCCAGGTGTGCGGGGTTTGAGCCCGAAACAAAAATGGTGTCCGCCAAGGACACCGATTTCTTGCCATCTGCATAGCCCCGACATCCGAGGCTTCCGCCCTCATTGTAGGGACGAAATTAATTTCGCCCGCCCACCCTCAACCACCTATAAACCAAATGAATATCGTCGCGAGAGCGACGAACTTGTTGGTAACCGAGGAGAAAGTGAGCGCAGCGAGCGTCGCCTCGGTAGCAACAACAAAATCATTCGAGTGCCGAGAAGTAGTCGCTCGTGTCCCTCATCCTCAAAGGCACCGCCCTCCAACCCGGCTATATGACTTACACCTCTTAATTCGACTTATTCCTCAAACGCACCGAGGGCGCCAACCAGCGGTCAGCGCCCTCGCATATACGATTTTCGATGTTGCTTAGTGGCGAACGATGATTTTGCCCGATTTGTTAGCCACACGATAGATGTAAATACCGGTTGGCAGATGAGACAAATCAACAGTAGTGTTCTTCACACCGGCAACAGCCTTTACACGCGCTCCGGTAGCCGAATAAACCTCCAAAGTCGACGACTTGGCGATGTTTACGATGAGCGAATTGTTGTAGAAGCTCACGTTGTTGCCATCGCTGACAATGCTACCAACCGAAGCGGCATCGTTGGTAATGATAAGCTTAAATGTCAAAACATTTGAGTCGCCGGCATACTTCACGGTCATATCAAGTTCGGCATATACTACCGGTTGCTCGATATTGAGAAACGACGAAGCTCCGAAGTGGAGTTGTAGGTCAAGCTTACCATTGGCCGACTCGTAGCCAAACGTGTTGGAGATAACGCCATTCTCAAGATAGGTACAAGTGTAGGGGCAGAGCGAAAACGACATTACGCCCGAAGTGTCTTTAATATCACCTACTTGCTTACCTTCAACGGTGACATTGCCATCGCTTTGGCCTTGAAATTGCAGGTCGGCATTAAACTCATACTTTGTGCCGAAAGGCAGTGTAGTATTGTGAGGCTCGGCAACGACAATCTTGTCGCCGTTGCTAACGGCTGCGCCATCGTGATAAACTGTAAAATCCTTTGCCGAGAGAGCCATAACGCTCGCCAGCGCAAGAGTCAATGTGTAGAGTTTCTTCATATTGTATGGTTTAAATTATTATTCAATTAAAAAATCACTGTGCAACGACAACATTTGTTTCAGCGGCTTGCAGCACACCCGAACTATTATAAACAAATGCCACTACCGAAAGGTTTGCCGGCACCCAATGGCTCTTCACTGCAATCGAGTGGGTGTAGTCTTTAAACACGTTTGACGTCAGCTCTACAGCCTCGCCCGAGGTAGTGTTGACAGCGGCACGATAGACGTGGTCGTGTTGATAGTCCATCTCATAATTGTCGCCATTGAGTTGCAGTGTATGTATATCGCTCTCCGTAATCCACAATTGCAGGTAGCCCGAGATATTGGCCACAGGCTTCAACTCGGTCGCAATCTCCACACTGTTGGTTTCGGCATTGTAGACAGCTTGAAGCTCTATCTCTACATCCGACGGCTTGGTAAGCTCATCGATAATCGTAGCAGCCCACTTGTCGCGGTCGAGCACACCCGACGTGCGGTCAAACACCCCTTGAGGATAGGTATTGATGCCCCACATTGATGCATAATAGTCGCCATCGTCGGTTTTCAAACCTTGGTAGTATTCATTCGACTCGCTTTCGGGGATAGCATTTACAGCAGGGCCGGCGTGGATGCTGACCGAGATAAACTTGTCGCCATATTGCTCTTTCAGCTGGCTTATAATCTCGTGAGCCTTCGGACAATTGCGGCAATATTGACCGGTAAACTCCTCAAGCAACACTGCGCGCTGAGGCTCTACCTCTTCCATAGCGATAAAGCGCTCGTCCTCGTTGATGTCGTCACACGATGCCATCAGCAGCAACGCGGGTATTATATATATGTATCTAAATAGTTTCATAATTCTCGATTAGAAGTTGTAGCTATATGAGATTTGGAAGCCGCGTGTAGCCGGCACATAGCGGCAAACGCCGCCCGAGCAGTTGTAGCCCGCACGTGTGCGACCATACGAGAGCATCAAGCGATTGGCCTTATAGTTGCCGGTGATACCGGCCATATAATAGTGTGTATCGGTTACGCCGTTGTTCCACATATCGCTCACCGAAAACATCACATAGGGCGCTACCGACAACTCGAGCAGCCCGTAGCACCAATCGCCGTCGTCGTCCTTAGTCGTCAGATATTGCAGCTCGGTGCGCAGCGTCAGCGTCTTGTTAAATCTATACTTGCCGTCGAGCACGAAGATATTAGAATTGACGTCGCCGCCGTGTCCCTCAACTACAGTCTTGTTGTAGCGCTGATTCATATACATAGCCACCAACCAAAAGTCGCGAGTGATACGCTTGTCAACCTGGAGGTTGAAGTCGTGATAGTAGGTGTGTCCAAAGCCAAAAAACTTCGACGATTGGCCGTTTGACCCATAGAGCGAAGTAGACACCGTAGAGTTGAGCGGCTGAGCCGGGTCTTTGTCAAGTCCCTTGATATACGACAAGTTTACGTGAACCGTCGTGCCATACTTGCCACCGAGCATAGTCTTGCGCTTGAAATTGTAGGCAAACTGTCCTTGGAATGCCCATTCGCCGTCGGCAGCCTGCGTAGCATAGGGGTAGAGCGCTGCCAACGCATAGGTGTGCTGATATGAGAAGGCCGGCATATTGTTGATGAAAGCCGACGTGCCGGTCATGCTTCGCTGCGAACGAAACGCCATGTTTTCGCTGCGCTTGGCTTGCAGCAAACCGCTAAATCCGGTCTTTGAATACGACAACGACAACATCTCTGCCGTACCGGCCTTATAGCTATAATCATTGTCAAACGACGGGTCGTCGCTTTTCCATGCAAACTCGCCGAGCACTCCAAAATTGTTTTTGCTCAAGTGAGTGCGTACATCAAAAGCACTGACATATTGTGGCAAGTTTAAGCGATAGTTTGTGCCGGGGATAATGATATTCTCATCATCTTCGCTTTTCAAAACATACGATGCACCAACCATCCAGTTGATATTGTGGTCGCGCAGCGTCTTTGATTGGCTTTCGATGTCAAACTCAGCGTCGGCACCATATACGCGCGAATCCTTGCTCCAATCCCAATAGCGGCGTTGCACACCGCCCAGCGCCGTCAGTCGCAAACCGTTGACACCGTTATATTTCAGACGACCGCCACGCAGCGAATTGTCGATACCGAGCGTACGCTCCTCATAGGTGCGCAACACAAAACCGCTGCCAAACTGCTCATAGAAGTCGCCGGCAGTAAGTTCAAAACCTTTGTATTTTCCTTTGACGTAGATATTTGGCACGCCCCACCCTTTGAAATCGTTTTCAAAACCGGGCAGCGGATGTTGCAGATACTCAAGCCTCAATCCGGCGTCGATATAGCGGCTAAGCAGCTTCACGTCGGCGTAGGTATTGGTCAAGACATCTTCGCTGTAGTGGTCGGTGCCGATACGAGCGTCGTCTTCCGGAAACAATATATCTGATTTGATACTACCGTGCACCGTCACGCCATCGCTCTGTGATTGAGCCATAGCCGGCAGCGTAGACAGCAGTCCTATTGCAAGAATTGATTTTATCTTCATTCAATAACTTATTGGATTAGCAGTGATTACTTGTCGAGCGAACGAATCAGCTCAATGATATGGTCTTCCGATCCATCGATATAGCCGCTATGGCTCTCAACAATCTTACCCGAGCCGTCAACCACTACCACAAACGGTATGATTTGGCCACCGACAGCGTGGAAGAAATCGCTATTGGGGTCGAGCAACACTTGGTATTCCCAGCCTTCACTGTCTACCAACGGCTTAACCTTCTGTGCGTTTTGAGCTTCGTCGATTGAGATAGCTATCAGTCGCATACCGGTTTCGTCCTGCCAATCTGCATATTGCTCATGGATAGCTTTCAACTCGCGATTGCACGGCTTGCACCATGTGGCAAAAAAACTGATTACAAAGGGTTTACCATCATTGTCGAGCGTAGCCGTGTCGACGGTTTTCCCATCAATCGACTTGAGCTGTACCGAAGGCAATTGTGCCGATAATGATTGGCTGACAAGAGTAAATAACAATGCGACAAATAAAAATTTCAAAACTTTCATAGCATACAACTAAAACTTGGCGGGTTTAACTTCGAATATTTTTGCAAAGATAACAACTTTTAAACAAAAATGCCCTCTAATTGATTTAAAGTTTAACCAAAATGACATTATTTTCACAAAAATAGCTATATTTGCAGCCAACAACATTCGGCCAATCATTTTTCACCCTCATTCTTTCTCTGAGTATTCGCTGAGTATCCTCTCCATTGACCGATTTAAGCGGAAATTATCACATACATATATTATAGTCTATTTAGTTGGAATGCAACATTTTAGACACAACAAAAACACATATATGAAAAGCCTACCCTCAGCCGGCCCAAAAGCCTGCAACGACCTTAGCGTATCGCTGCAACTCCACCCCAAAGACGACTGGTGGCCAATCGGCTGACGTCTCTGAAACATCTCTCCCTACCGTCCCCTCAAAATACCATTGTCACGGTATTGACTTCCTTCCCACATCTATCATACATTTGTATAATAGCTTTCTCATTATAGATTTATACTTTTTAAACCTTACATAATTAACTCATATCGATATGATTAACCCGCTTAAGAAGTCATTGCTCTTAGCTGCACTTTGTTGTAGTATCGGTGCCTCGGCTCAAACCGTCGCCGCTCCTACTATCACCACCTACAGCAACTCAACAATCATCTTAGGAATAACCCCAAACGGTAAATGGGCTATCTTTGAAGCTCGTGGCGAAGAAGCCACCGGCGGCAAAATCCTTGAAGTCGAATCAGGCACACTTACCGACGTCCTCTCGGCCAACTCCGATACCAACGGTAGCGTAGCCGACATCTCCAACGATGGCAACACCGTCGTCGGAGTCTATCAAGACAAACCCGCTTACTGGAACCGCACCACCCAGACTTGGACCACTCTCGGCACCAAAACCGGCTCGGCTGTTGCTGTCACCGCCGATGGCCGATATGCCGTCGGTCGCGTCTCTACCGGCAGCTCCATCTACCTGTTCACCTACGCAATGTGGGATCTTACTACCGGCGAGCAAGTAGCCCTCAACAACGTCCCCGTCTTCGACCTTACCGGCATCGACCCCGCCTCTGACAACGAGAAATCCGAACAAAACCAGTTCAACAACATCTCTGCCGACGGCCGTTATATCCTCGGCGTATGTAGCGTCAGCTATCCCAGCGACGTCGCCTTCTACGTCTACGACCGTCAAACCGAAACCTACGACTATATAGGCTTCACCGTCGGACAATTAGGCGCTCGTTTCACCCCTAAAGTCGAGAATCTCCATCATATCGAGACCGCCGACATGAGCGCCTCCGGCAAATATATCACCGGCTCGGCCTACATGGTCACTGAAACCGACGAATTTGAAATCGCCTACCGCTACAACTGCGAAACCAAAGATTTTGAAGTCTACAACGAAACCGGCGACAGTGGCATCGTTGGCTTTGGCATCGACGACAACGGCGTTGTCTACGGCGCTACTCCCACCACAAGCCCGCTGCGCGACGCCTATGTACGCCACGGCAAATATTGGTTTAGCATCACTCAAATCCTCAAACAACGCTATGGCATCGACTTCGAAGCCAAAACCGGCTTGGAAAACACCGGCACACCTACCTCAGTCTCTTCTGACGGCTTAATCTTCGGCACCTTCACCGACCCGCAAACCGGCGAAGGCTACATCATGAAGCTCAACGAAAGCCTCTACGACGCTTGCGAATCTGTCGACCTCCTCGGCAACTACACCATCTCGCCCGTATCAGGCGCTAAATTTGCCACCCTCACATCGTTGACCATCTCTTTCGACCGCGCCGTCACAGTCGTCGGCTCTGTCAAAGGCGCCAAGCTCCTTAGCTCAGACGGCTCTACCGTGCGCAACTCTATGGGCATCACCGCCAACAACACTAAAGTAACCATACAATTCCGCCCAACAGACCTCACTGAAGGCGAAACATATACCGTACAAATCCCTGCCGGCACCATCGCTATGGATACCGACAACGCCGTTACCAACCGCGAAATCAACGTCAAATACATCGGTCGCGTCAAAAATCCCGTTGGCGCTATCAACATCTACCCCGCCAACGGTTCTACAATCTCAAAACTCGACTACTCTTCGAGCCACGTCACCATCACCTACGACACCTACATTGCCACGGTCGACGGCGTTGTCGCCTCTGTTTATCGCAACGACGAAACCGAAGCTTACGCTACCCTTTCGCTCAGCGCCTCAAACAATCAGCTCACTCTCTACCCCTCGTCTACTCTCTACCTGTTTAAAGACAGCTCTTATCGCATCGTCCTCCCTGCCGGCGCTGTTACCGACCTCGGCGGCTCTTGCGCCAACGAAGAAGTGACAATCAACTACAACGGCAACTACGAACGCGAAATCTCTTCTACCGACACCGTGCTCTTCAGCGAAGACTTCTCCAACGGCTTCGGCGCTCAGCTGATGTATTACGAAGGCGACTATAATGTCCCCACCTCCGAGATGCAAGGATATGGCTTCACTCAATCTACCTACCCCTGGCAAATTGCTTCCGACGAAAACGTCGAAGTAAAAGACTATTGTATAATGTCTCACTCAAGCTATAGCCCCGCCGGCACCAGCGACGACTGGATGGTGATTCCTCAACTCTACATCCCCGACGAAAAATGCTACCTCACGTTCGACGCTCAAGGCTTCAGCAAATATGCCAAAGACGAGCTCCACGTCTACATCATCCCCTGCGAAACCGTCTATAACGAACTTACCAACGCCGCTATCACCAAATTCAAAGAAGACCGCATCCTCGCCTTCAACGAAGTGCTCGACCCCGGCGCTTCCGAAGCAGACCTCGCCGGCGACTGGACCACCTACGAAGTCGACCTCAGCAAATATGCCGAACAAGACGTCTACATCGCCTTCGTCAACGAAAACTACGACCAAAGCATCGTCTTTGTCGACAACATCCAAGTGATTCACAACATGCGCTTCACTACCCTCTTCGACAACGAAACTTCGGTCATCGCCAAAGACGATATCACTCTCTATGGCCGCATCGCCGTACAATCGACCGTCGCCTCCTACTCTAAAGCCCACCTCGACCTCTACGACAGCGCCAACAACCTCATCGACTCTGTCGACTATACCAACCAATCCATCAACAGCGAAAGCGCCCTCAGCTTCCGCTTCAACAAGCCTCTCCCATTGACTGTCGGTAAAACCAACGACTTCAAAGTGAAAGTGACGCTCGACGACGAAGGCTATTTCGTTTCAGGCACCATCACCGACCTCGCATTCGCCCCGACCAAGCGCGTCGTCCTCGAAGAATACGCCGGTAGCGAATGTGGCAACTGCCCCCTCGGCACCCTTGTCATCGAACGCCTCCAAAAAGAAATCCCCGACAACTTCATCGCCCTTTCGATTCGCACATACAATAGCGACGCTCTCGGCAACGGCCTTAGCTCTTATTCGGTCTACCTCGGCCTCGACAACATGGGCGCCCCCTCAGCTTGCATCAACCGCAAACACCTTGCATACCCGATGGTGCAATCAGGCACAACCTACGTCTATAAAGCTCCCGAAGGCAAAGACGCCCTCTGGGCCGACATCGTCGCCGACGAACTTTCTGAATACGCTATCGCCGACGTCAACGTCTCCGCTTCCCTCGACGAAGATGCCCAAACCCTTACCATACCATTCTCCGTCACCTACGCCCTGGATGTAGCAAGCGTCAACGCCAGCGTCCTCTTCGAAGTCATTGAACACAACCTCATGACCTACCAACGCAACTACTTCTACAACCTCGAAGACCAACCCAACCTCGGCGAATGGCAAAAGGGTGGCCTCTACGGCACCGCCGAATACGTCTACCCCGTCTACGCCAACGACGTAGTGCGCAGCGTCATCGGTAAAACCTTCAACGGCACTCAAGGCTACCTCCCCGACACCGTCACTGCCGGCGTCGAAAACACCAACACCGTCACCGTCACAGCTTCTGAACGCGTCACCGACTGGAACAACGCCGAAGTTGTTGCTATCGTCATCGACAACAATACCGACCAAGTAATCAACGCCGCCAAATGCAAAGTTGGCACCGCCGGCATCGACTCCGTCGCCATCGACGCTCCCCTCTCAGTCGCTATCGACGACAACGGCAACATCGTAGCCTCCGACAGCCAAGCCCTCATCCAAGTCTACGACCTCACCGGCCGCGCCATCGCCTCATCTACCGGCATCGCTCCTACCAACGGATATAAAGGCATTGCCATCGTCAAAGCCACCTCTGCATCAGGCTCCGTAGCTCAAAAAGTGGTTATCCGCTAATTCCCTTCCCGCAACCGACATGAGCCCTCGTGGCTCCCCGCCCCGGGGGCTCATTCATATATCGACATTCGTCACGCTTCAAAAACAAGAGTTATCAATTATTTTTTTCATCTAATCATCTTTAACATGAAAGATCTTTATCACACCTTTTCCAAAGGCAAGTTCTTCAGGTTATTAGCTCTGGTAATCGTTGCTCTGACAGCCAACTACGCCAAGGCCGCTACTATCGTCGACCTCGGTGAATTGGTTCCCGATCAAGAGTACACTCTCGAAGATTTCAAGGGTTACACTGCTACATACACCGCTACTGCCTCAGGTACAGTTTACTGCGACTCTCCATCCGGCGCCCACTTCGTCCCCTACACCGACGCTGACCACGAAAACGAAGTGACACTCAGCTCAGGCAACCAAGTAGGCAATATCTGGCCCTACTCATTCCAAGCCACTGCCGGCACAACCTACTACTTCTATATCGACTTCGTTTGGAGTGGTGGCACATTCAAACTCTACACCGGCAAATCGCTCGAGATTTCTGATATCAACTACCCCAACAACTCTACCATTAGCGCTGCCGGCGACACTCAAATCACTATCTCGTTCAACACAGGTATCGCCCTCTCAAGCGTCTCAATGTCGACCAACGGCACTACCGTGGGCATCACAAACCCCAATATCAACAACGCCATCCTTAGCCTCTCTATCGGTGAGCAACTCAAAAAATGGTATGCCAACGGCACTATCGTTCCCGAACAAAAATTCACCATCGACATCACCGGTCTTTGCGCTTCAGGCGACGCCACCAACCTCTACAACGGCGACGGCAACCTCTCTCTGACCTACTATGCTGCCAGCGCTCCCATCGAGCTCACCTCAGCAACCAACGCCGACGGCTCTGTCAAGCTCGCCAACGCTTCTGTCGCTTCTGTCGACTTCCTCTCTTACTTCTCCTCTTCTAACGCCAACGGCAAATACATCTTCAATTTCTCCGAATCTATCAACCCCTCTTCCGGCGAAGTGAAACTCCAATATGGCGACTCTGAAGGCGCCGACGGCGAATTCTACGAAGAAACCCTTACCCCCACCTTCTCCAACGACAACAAAACCCTTACCGTCGACCTCTCCGGCAAGGTTCGTCGTCCCAAAGACATGGTTTCGTCAGGCACTACCTACTCTCAAATGGTGCTCGCCCTTACTCACCTCCAAGGCGCCGACGGACAATATGTCTATACCGACACTCAAGGTGGCCTCGGCTCGTTCTACTTTACTTTCCCCTACAAAGAAGTCACCTCTACTATATCTACCGATTGGGCTGAACTCGCTTCTTTAGCCAACGCTTCGTCTATCGAAGTCTACGTCACCAACTACAGCTCGCTGGAATACGACGGCATCAAATTTGCCGGCTACACCGATGGCGAACTCTCTGAAACTATCATCGAGAAATCGGCCCTCACTATCGCTACCGACGACTACGACGGCGCAACTATCACCATCCCCGTCCCCGATAGCGCTAAAACTCAAACCGACGTCACCGTTTCATTCTACAACGCTGTCGTTGCCGACGGTCTCGACCACACCGACGTGCTCTCTCAAGTCTACAACGAGACCCTCCGCATCCTCGCTTCTACTCCCGCTCAGGGCGCTGAAATCGAAACTATCGAGCGTCTCTCTACCGTCAGCGTTACCCTAAGCCGCACCGACCTGGGCTACGTTCAATACGAAATCTGGGACCTCAACCCCGACGACCCCGACGATGCTTGCGTTAGCTCTCGCGCTACCCTTACCGCTTCAGCCGACGACCCCGCCGTCTACACCGCTACCCGCTACGGCGCTTCTTTGAAATGTATCAAAGGCCACGTCTATCGCTTCGACGTCCTCGGTTGGGCTCAAGAATCTGACGCTCGCGGTACCGGCTACAGCAACCCCGCCGCTCGCGCTTCATTCACCTTCTCAGGCGCTACCGAAGTGTTCACCTTCAGCCCCGCTAAATTCGTCAGCATCACCCCCGCCGACGGCTCTACACTGGAAAGCGCTGAAGACCGCGAATTTACTCTCGTTTTCGACGACCTCGTTAAGCTCGAAAGCTCTACCACCTTCATCAACCTCGGTCAAGGCGCTACTAAAGCTTTCGAAAGCATCACCCCCATCAATGGCAACGGCGAATACTCTAAGACCTGGAAACTCACCATCGACAGCGATTATATGTCGACACTCACAGGCAGCGTGACACTCTCCGTCGTAGCTAAAGACATCAACGACAAACTCGTCGAAGGCAACCAAGGCGTTGAAGAAAACTCCTACTTCAAATTTGAATATGTAGCCTACTTCAACAACCCCGACATCACCTTCACCCCCGAAAGCGGTTCGACCGTCACATCTATCTCCTCTATCGTTGCCGGCTCTACTATCGGCATCGGTCGCTCTTGGGACAACACCGTTGGCAACATCACCCTCTATAAAGGTCAAGAATTTATCGCCAACATCACCAACATCGAAGACGGCACCGAAGAGCAACAAGACGACGGCAGCACTCTCGTGACAAGCCAAATCCTTACTCTCCCCTCGGCTATCACCGACGCCGGCACCTACCAAATCTTCGTCCCCGCAGGCTTCTTCATCCTCGGCGAAGAAATGACCGCTCTCAAAAACAAAGCCTACACTTTGGTCTACACCATCGAAGCCGTTAAGCAAGCTACCGAATTTAAAGTAGTTGCCGACCCCGAAGATGGTTCTACTATCTCAGAGCCCGTCACCTCGCTTACATTGACCTTCCCCAACCATATCGGCGCCAACCTCTCTGCCGGCAAAGCCACTTTGCTCGCTCCCAACGCTACCGAAGCCGTTTCGCTTGGCGATGCAGTTTGGGGCAATGACGACAACCAAATGGTTCAACCCCTCGGCGAACTCGTCGCTGACGAAGGCAAATACGTCGTATCCTTCCCCGCCGGCTACTTCATTCTCGACGACGCTCAAGGCAACTCCGACGACTCTCCTGAGTTTACCGTCACCTTCACCTACGCCAAAAAGGTCAACCTCCCCTGCGAAGTCTCTCCCGCTTACAATGCTCAACTTGAGTCGTTCGACGGCACAATGACATTCACCTTCGCCGATGCAAAACGCTGCTCCAATAAGGCAAACATCACCGTGTATGCCCCCGGCGACGAGACAGGCGTTGAAATTGTTAAGACATCAGCAACTCAATCAGGCGTAATCACCTTCAATATCGGCAGCGCTCTTACCACTCCCGGCACATATCGCGTTCACGCTCCCAAAGATTTGGCTTACTACCAAACTTCTGATAAGACAATCGTCGACAGCGAAGAATTTGACACCTACTTCACCATCACCGGTCGCGCTGTTGAGTTCACCTCTACCCCCGAAGACGGCGCTGAAGTCGAAGGCGAAGTAGAGCAAATCAGCCTCAACATTACCAACGGCATCGAAGGCCAATCTTGGCTCAACGACGGCACTACCAAACCCGTTGCTACATTGACCAAACCCGACGGCACTACTGTCGACCTTCCCACCCATACATGGAATGGCGACTACGGCGTAATCCAAAGCCTCGATGGCTATGCTACCGACCCCGGCACATACACCGTCAACTATCCCGCCGCTTACTTCTGGTACACCGCTACCGTTCAAACCCTTAAAGACGGTGGCGTGCCCAGCGCAGCTTTCTCTCAAACCTTCACCATCAAAGGCGACGACTCAAGCTCTTTGACCTACACTGTTGATCCCGATCCCGCAGAAGGTTCGCTCACCGAGCTCTCTACACTCTCTATCACCTTCAGCGAATCAATCTCTTCGTTCAACTTCTCCAACATCAGCAAAATCGGCGTTTCTTACAACTCCGACATCACCTACTTCGACATCGAAAACGATAGCTACAGCTACAGTGGCAACAAACTGACCCTCACATTCGCTAAACCCTTCACCGAATCGGGCCGCTACATTGTCAACATCCCCGCTTCTACTATCTTCTTTGGCGACTGGGGCGACATCGAAAACGACGAAATCTACATCGCCTTCGTTGTCGAAAAACAATCTGCCGAAGTCGAATTTGCTGTTGTCACCGACCCCGAAGATGGTTCTACAGTTGACGCTGCAACCAAGATTACGCTGACCTTCACCAACTACGTCGCTGCCGACCTCTGCCAAGGCAAAGCTACTATCTCTAAAGACGGTGGCGACGCCGAAAGCCTTAGCGACGCCGCTTGGGGCATCTACGACAACCAATTGGTTCAAAGCCTCGATGGCAAAGCTTCCGAAGCCGGCACCTACGTAGTTTCATTCCCCGAAGGCTACTTCATGCTCTTCCCCAACGAAGACGACTTCGACAACTACGTCAACTCACCCGCATTTACCGTTACATTCACCGTACGTAAAGCTTCAGGTATCGACGCTATCAACGCTGATGCAAATGCCAACACTCGCTACTTCAACCTCCAAGGTATCGAAGTTAAGAACCCAGCGGCCGGCACCTACATCATCGTCCGCGACAACAAAGCCACTAAAGAGATCATCAAATAATCTCCTTTAGTCAACCCTCATACCCTCGGAGAGGATGCGCCCCCAAGCGCATCCTCTCCCTTTTTTATATACAAACTACCATCAACCGCCTCACCCTCAAAGGCGCCACCAAAGCGTGGCGTCCGCGAGGACGCCGATTTACTCGTAACCCCGTACACCGCCAGGTGTG
>CAZBBL010000038.1:0-13914 GCA_964490275.1 uncultured Barnesiella sp. | reverse complement strand
TAGTCGGAGAAGCGGATGATGCCGGAGTCGACCGGAAGTTTTGTATCGGAGAAGCGGAATGTAGTGCCCAACGTGGCCACTTTGACAGTAACCGAGTCAAATCTCAAATAGCCGTCAAACTGAGGGCTGCCGAGTCGGCCGGAGATATCCATTTGTCCGTCGAGGTAGCCGGTAAACGTTGCGGTTTCCGACCCGATAAATGGATTGACAAGCGCTAACGGGAAACGTTTCATCTCGAAGTCGAGGTTCATCGGTGTGACGGCTGTAGAGTCGTTGAGCACACCTTTGGCCGACATCACCTTCCGACCGTCGACACTAAGCGATGTCAAGGCGTAAATAAGGCCACGCTCACCGGTAGAGAGGTCGACATTGGCTTCGAGGTCGCCAACGCGCTTCTTGCCATAGTAGAAGTCGCTCAACGTCACCTTGCCGGTGCCCGAGATTGACTTTTCGGCCAGAGCAAACCGCATATCGGCCGACGCATTGCCACGCATAGGCACGGCATAGGGATTGATAGCCAACCAATCGGCAATTTTTACGTTGTCGATTTTCACTACAATATCCTCTTGAGCGGAGGTTGAGAGGGAGTCGTGCTCGGTATAGATATGGAGCGAGCTTTCACTGTTGTGCATCAAAAGATTGGCATCGACATGGATGTTTTTGAAGTCGACAGTGATATAGTTGTCGTTGTTGATAATCCAATTTTTATAGCCTATGATAGGGTTGTAAGGCACGAGGCGAACGGTCATAGTTGAGTCGCCCAAGTCGACAACTCCGCCGAGATGGTAGCCCGTTTCGCCGGCAATATTTTTTTGCTTGACAAATGCAGTCATCTTATCGTCGGCGATATATCCGTTGACTTGCACATGGGCAAAATCGTCCATCGTGCCCGGGTCGTTATCGACGACAGCGTTATATATCAAATATTTGGCTCGCTGCTTTGCTGAGAAGGTGACATGGTCGAGACGAGTGTCGGCCGAGACGAAATGCTCAACTGCCCCGCTGATATTGATAAGCGAGTCGTTGGAGGCTGTAAGTTTGAAGCTATCAAACGAAATGCCTCGGTCGGCCAGGGTCGACGATAAGATATTGTCGGAGCCTGAACTGATGTCGAGCGAGAATTGAGGTAATGCTTGCTGCAATTCTTCTACGTCGGCGACACGATTGCCGAGTTGCTTTGTCAGCACGTTGGCGACATCGCCAAAGCGTTTGATGATTGCTTCGATTCGCGACGGACTTTCGAAAGCGATACGCAAGTCGCGGTTGGTCACCAAAGCCGAGGTCAGCTGATTGTTGGCATCAAACGACAAGGCTACATCGCTACCACGGTAGTTGTCGCTACCGACACGTAGGTCGAAGTTGGCGATATCCACGTCGGCAACGATGGCTGAAGTTTTTGGGGTATAAGCAGCGCGAGCCGACAATCGCGCAGCTATATCCATGACGCTGTCGCTCAGCCCGAGAGCGTGCATATCGAGATGAGCTACGTCGGCGGTTAGCGTCCAATCATATTCAGCTCCGGAGAGATTGCCCGAAGCGTTGACACTGAGGTCGGCCGTCGGATTTGATGACATGAGATTGATAGCAGCGTTGCCGCTACCAAGCTGAGCATCGACTGTGATGTCGCGTATGTCTTGACGGTTGTAGTTGACGTTGATAGCGTCGACGCGAGCCTCAAGCATTGTAGCGCTGCTCATGGGATTAAAGCCGTGGCCCTTGGCACAGATGTCGACGGTGACTCGTCCCAATCCGAGGCGAGGCATGAACGAATTTACGGGGAAATCGGTCGTGGATATGTCGATATCGTAGGCCTGACGGCGACCGTTGAATGTGGCGTCAAGAGCCAATCGGCCGTTGGATGTCGTAGCTTGTAGTTGGCCGTCGATTGTGCCACGACGCAACTTGATATCGCCGTCGAGGGTCATTGGCGGTATATTTACAGGCAATGCGTTGCCGGTGGCTGCCAAGCTTTTTTCGATAAACTCTACGTCGCGAATGTTGCCCGAAATCGTGAGGTCGCCGTTGGCGGTGTCAAAGTCGGAGATGCCGGCTACCCTACCCTTCAATACTACCGAGAAATAGTCGCGCATCTCGGCGCTCAAGCGATTGACGTCGAGGTTTGACAACGTGCCGCTGACATCGCCTTGGAGCTGCATCTTGCGCCCGTAGGGCAATTGAGCCAACGAGGGTTTCATCTCAGGCATCACAGTAGCGATATCGTTGACGTCAACGTCGCCGGCAAGCGATATGGAAATCGGCGCGGTAGAGGCGTCGCCGGTGAGGCCGTAAGTGGCATCGAGTTGTAAGGCTGACAGAGCTGTGGCAATGTTGAAATCAAAGGCACGAAGCTGAGTTGCATCCATTTCAAACAAGCCCGAGGCGTCAATAGGAAGGCCACTGCGCTCAAGAGCCGACAAGCGCTGTAGCGGCACGCGCACGATTGGCCCACGATTATACAACGAGTCGACACTGATTTGCAATCGGCTGACTGATATATAGTTCATATCAAATCCGGCCGCCGGCACATACCCCTGCCGAGCATACAGAGCCGAGGCAGAGTCGACTCGCAGCTTGGTAAGTTTGACCGTCCATGGGACGGTGTCGAGCGAAGGATAATCAGGCGTGGCAGTCGGAGCAACAGGCTCGGCGGCAGTGAGATATCGAGCATCGAGGCGCGAGATATCGACGTCGCCAATCTCAACATTGTGAGATTTTAAGTCGACAAGCGCTTGGTCGACGTCGAGCGACGACAACGACGCAGCGATAGAGTCGCCTGTAGAAAGCATTGTCAAGCGCACATCTACATTGCTGAGCGACAACTGTTTGGCCTTAACGAGCCAATTATTGGGAGTGGGAGGCGTTGGTGGAGTAGTGTCGTTGCGAAGCGAGATGTCGACGACTCCTCCGTCGAGATATAGGCGGTCGAGGTCGACAGTAGATTTCGACAGATTGAGACCGGCATCGCTCAAGTCGACAAATTTCAAGCGAGCGCGAATATAAGTGACCGAATCGGGGCTCCCCGACTTGAAATAAGCGTCATTGATATTGACTTTCGTCACATCAATGTTGCCTGAGAACAGAGGCAACATAGCCACATCGACGCGGGCTTGGCCGGCGGTGAGCAGAGTGTCGCCCTTTTGAAATATCTCTACCCCCTCGAGGTCGATATCTACCGGAAAGCGCAGACGGAATTTTGCCACCTCGATATGCATATCAGAGGTAGAATTGACATAATTAAGGATTTTGGGCAATGCATAGTCTTGAAATGCAGGCGAATAAACCGCACAGCACAAGCCCATCACAATCAGCAAGAGCACAAACATGCTCCAGCCAATCACTCTCAAGATTTTATGCCATATATTTTTAGTCAATCTTTCAGCATTAATATGTGGGCGTCACCGTTTTAACGCCCCGAAAGCGCAAAAGTTGCACCAATGCAAAGATATACTAAATTTTAAAAAAGCGTCTCACCACACCAAAAATAAATTGCAGTTACAGATTGCAACCTTCGCTGCTACGAAAATTCGCGATGTAGAGCTTCGAAACGTGCGGCCGTTTTGGGCGAGAGCTTTGCCATTGACGCGCGCACGCGTTCGAGCGATTTCTCTTTCATATCGGCGTTTTTCGAGAAAAATTTGTCGGCATAGCATACCAGGCGTTCCAATAGGGTCTCGGGCATATAGTTGCCCGGAGGTATCGGCAGGTTAAACTCGGCGATATCGTCGGCATCAATACCGGCTCCGGTGTGACGTTCGGCGACACGAGCAATCTCTTCGGGGAAACCTTCGGCGCGAAGCAAACGAGCTCCGAGCACACCGTGGGCGAGATAATGTTCCGTGCCATGGCAATCAATCGAGGGGGCGTCGGTCAGACAGATGCCGACGTCGTGGAGCATGGCGGCAGCCTCAACGGTTGCATCGTCGAGGTCGAGATGTTTGGCATGAGCGATTTGCAAAGCTCTGTCGGCCACTTGGCGCGAATGGAGCATATAAATATCCCGCAGGCGAGTACCTGCGGGATAATATTTGTCAATTACAGATTGATAGTTCATTCTTCAACAATAGTATTCCAGTTGTGGATATCCTCCTCTTCACCGAGTTGCACGGCGCGGAGTTTATTGTAGAGACGAGTGGTGATTTCGCCGGGTTGGCCGTCTTTGGCAACGACATATTTCACGCCGGTGTCGAGGTCGTGAATTTCAGCGATAGGCGAAGCGACAGCGGCTGTACCACAAGCAGCGGCTTCGGTGATATCGGCGAGCTCCTCCAACAAGATATGGCGGCTTTCGACAGTGATACCCATGTCGGCAGCGAGCTGTTTGAGCGAATTGTTGGTTACCGACGGGAGGATAGATTCAGAGTCGGGAGTGATATACTTACCGTCTTTGATAGCGAAGAAGTTGGCCGGGCCACATTCGTCGAGATATTTTTTCTCTTTGGGGTCGAGATAGAGCACGGCTGAATAACCAAGTTCGTGGGCTTTTTCGCCGGCGCTCATGCTGGCAGCATAGTTGCCTCCCACTTTCCAACGTCCGGTGCCTTTCGGAGCCACGCGGTCGTATTGGCGCATGATGCAGATGTTGGTAGGTTTGAAGCCCTCTTTGAAGTAGGGGCCGACGGGTGTCACGAGCACGATAAATGTGTATTCGTTTGCGGGATGAACGCCCACTTGTGCACTCATACCTATTTCAATCGGGCGGATATAGAGCGATGCGCCACTGCCATAAGGAGGAACGAAACGAGCGTTGAGAGCCACAACTTTTGTCACCATCTCCTTAAACAATTCTACGGGGATAGGCTCCATCATGATACCTTTGGCCGATTCGCGGATACGGTTGGCATTGGCCTCGAGGCGGAAGATACGTATCTTGCCGTCTTTACCGCGAAACGCTTTCATGCCTTCAAAAATTTCTTGGCCATAGTGGAGGGCGGTAGCAGCAATGTGCATGTTGATGTACTCAGAGTCTGAAACCTCTACTTCGCCCCATTTGCCGTCTTTAAAGGTGCAACGAACGTTGTAGTCGGTTTTGCGATAGCCAAAAGAAAGATTGGCCCAATCAATTTCTTCTTTCATCTTTTTTACTATTTAGAATATTAGATTTACTTGAGCGGATTTTGGTCTGACTTAAACCACTCGATGAATTTAGAGATGCCATAATGCAATGATCGCGATGGATGGTAGCCTATTTCATTTTCGAGATGAGATGTGTCAGCATTGGTTTGATATACGTCGCCGGGCTGCATCGGGAGGAAACGTTTGTCGGCTTCGCGGCCCATAGCTTGCTCTATTTCAGAGATAAAGTCCATCAGTTTCACGGGGTGAGAGCATCCGATATTGTAGACGCGAGCAGCCACGCCGTTGGGCAACTCGTCGGCCACCGGCGGAGTGTCGAGCACCTTCATCGTACCCTCAACGATATCGTCGATATATGTGAAATCGCGTATCATATCGCCGCCGTTGAACACGTTGATAGGCTCGCCTTTTGAGATTGCGGTTGCGAAAATCATGGGCGACATATCGGGGCGGCCGTAAGGGCCGTAGACAGTGAAATATCTCAAGCCGGTCACTTTCAAGCCATACAATTTGCTGTAGGCATGTGCCATCAGCTCATTTGACTTTTTAGTAGCCGCATATAGGCTCACAGGCAGGTCGACCTTGTCGTCCTCTGAGAATGGCACTTTAGAGTTGAGACCATAGACCGAGCTCGACGAGGCATAAACCAAGTAGTCGACTTTATTGTTGCGACAAGCTTCGAGGATATTCAAGAAGCCAACGAGGTTGCTCTGCAAATAAGCATAGGGGTTGGTGATTGAATATCTCACGCCGGCTTGGGCGGCAAGGTTGACAACGCGGTCGAATTTTTCACGTTCAAACAGTGAGTCGAGGGCAGCCTTGTCGTCGATTGACAGACGCACAAAGCGACAGTCGCCATAAAGCGAGCTGCTAAGCTCACTACCCATAGCGATATCGTCTGAGGCAATGTCGAAGCCGGCATTGCGCAAGCGAGCATATTTGAGGCGCACGTCGTAATAGTCGTTGATATTATCGACACCGACGACGCTGTCGCCACGCTCGGCGAGCAACATCATCAGACGTGAACCTATAAATCCGGCAGCGCCGGTAACGAGTATCTTCATTGTTTCTTTTTTCTAATTTCGTTATAAAGAGCTTCGGTTTGCTCGGCGATATGATTCCAATCGTAGGCCGAGAGGTCGTATTGACGAGGAGTGGCCGGGGCTGCGAGTTTGCGTTGCAGTATTTGAGCCAAATCGTCGACGTTGCCTACTGCGAAAAAGTCGTCGAACGAGAGCTCACGTATAGTGTTGGCCGGTATGTCGCTGACAATGACATCGAGATTGTAGCTCATAGCCTCAAGCAGCGCAATCGGCAGGCCTTCGTGATATGATGGCAAGACGAATAGAGAGGCGTTGGTCATAAACTGATTCATCTTTTCGCCTTTGATGTAACCGGTCAAAACCACTCCGGCTTGGCGAGCCATCTGTTTGAGGTTCTCTGAATATTGGTCGGGGTGGTCGCTGTCGCCGGCTATGGCGAGCTTATAATCAGAGAGGCCGAGTTTTGTCCAAGCGTTGACAAGGTCGTGAAAACCTTTTTCCTCAACAAATCGACCTACGGCTACGACGTAGCGGCCGGGGGTCAAGCCCAACGACTCGATATAGTCGGTATTTTTCGACTTTACGGGAACATTGACACCATTGTAAATCAATCGCGTATCAGTGCGTCCATATTTAGTTTTGAGGATGTCGGCGATGACTGTTGAGATGACAATCACCGCATTTGAATATTTAGCGCCCATGCGCTCGCCGGTTTTCAAGAATGTTTTGGCAAGCTTGCCCCACTTGCCACGGTCATAGTCGGGGCCATGGTTTGTTGAGACCACGCGCAGGCCCAACAGTCGCGCAAACGGCACCATCAACGACGGCCCGATTGCATGGACATGGAGCACGTCGGCATGCAATCGGCGAGCTTTGATGACAGCGAGAAATGTGTGGACGATAGCCTCAAGGCTTTTTTTGCGAGGGGCATAGACATCGACAAGCTTCACGCCGCGATAATTGTCGACGCGATTGTTGTCGGTGACATAGCATGAGCGACGTATGACGGTCACATCGTGGCCCATAGCCGCGATGCGCGGATATAGCTCCTCGCAGTGGGTTTCAACTCCACCGGGAATCAACGGAATGCCTCGTGTGCCTATAACCACTATCTTCATTGTCGTCAAAATTTCTCGCGGAGGTCGCCCTGCATGGGGTCTTGTCCGACATTATACCATGTTTTGTCGAGACACGGTTTGAGACCGCGCATCGAGCGAATCTTGTTTTTAAGCGCCCATTTGGCAGGGTGCTTGATATATTTGTGCATCACGGGCGATGCGGTGCCTACCATCCAGCAGTTTTTGGGACATTTAGCCACCATCTGACGCACACGGTCGGCTTGCTCGCTTGTCCAAATGGTCATGAAGTCGGCTTTGTGGATGTTGCCCATCGACTCTTTCCAATATTTTTCTTCGAGGCCGTTGCAGGGATAAACCTCACCCCACGGGTCGATGAAGAAGTTGGCAGAGCCGGCTTCGCACGGGAGCATACGGCGACCGCCTTCGATATAATTAATCAGGCCCATGTTGAAGAAGGCACGGAACCACGATTTGGGATGTTTTTCTTTCAGCTGCCACTCGATAAGCTGTTGGAAGTCGCCACACACCTCTTCTTTGTTGGTAACGACGTTGTCGTCTTTATGGAAGTAGTAGGAGTTGTGGAATGAAGCTGTCGCAAACTCCAAGCCCAACGAGAGCGAGAGCTGATAGAGCGAAAGCATATCCTTGGAGTTGTTGTTTGAGACGGTGCAACCAAAGCCGATATCTTTTACGCCCATCTGTTTGAGAGTAAGCAGCGTGCGCAAGCCTTTATCGAAGCCACCTTCGCGGCCGCGGAGCTCGTCGTTTTTACGACTGAGGCCCTCGATAGATATACGTATGCCGATTTTGGGAAATTTCTTTGCCAAAGCGATGACGCGATCTTCAAACCAACCCGAAGTTGAGATGACAATACGGTCGGTATGACGATAGCATTCCTCAACGATTTCGGCCAAGTCTTCGCGGATAAAAGGCTCGCCACCGGTGAGGTTGATAAATTTGAGTTTAGGCAGCGACTTGAGGTCGGCAGCCTTAATTTCCTCCTTCTTATCGGTAGGATAATGCCAGATATTACACATTTTGCACTGCATCGGGCAGCGATAAGTCAGGATAATGGAGGCGTCTGTAGGATTAATATTATTCATAATCGTGAGCGTGTGTTTTTTATAATGTCGGCGAAGAGTCGACAAGCGAATTAAACAGACTGATTAAACGTTGATAATGGGTTTCACTGAGGTATTTTTCGCAGAGAGCTGCGTAGGCATTATCGCCAAGGCGGTGGGCGGCATCGCTGTCAGACTCGAGATATTTAGCCTTGGCACGCAACGCTTCGGCCTCGGCATACGGGAATGTCAAACCGGTTTGACCATCTTTGACCAACTCGGGCAGCGAGCCAAAGTCGGTAGCTATGACAGCCTTTTTGTAAGCAAAGCTTTCAAGAATGACGTTGGGGAAATTGTCGTACCATTCAGAGGGGACAATCGTAGCGCGACACTCTTTGAGATAAGGTATGATTTGGTCGAATGTCATCTTGCCGAGAAACTCTATATTGTGGGGCTTATCGGCGAGATACTCTTTGAGGGTATCGATATAACCGTCGGAGGAGAAGCCTATAATTTTGAGTTTGAGATTGGTATTAGCAAAAGCTTTCACCAAGGTCATCAACCCTTTTTGTTTCTCTATACGTCCGACGAAGAGGAAGTAGTCGCCATAACTTACCGCCGGCGATTGCTCCTTTATATTGAAAAATGTAGGTATATGATTGAGCTTCGAGGGGTCGATGCCATAACGCGCGAGTTTGGTCATAGTAAAGGACGACGGCACGACAAATGCGTCAATCATACGTGTGATATGGCGCTTATCGTGATACCATTTTGCAGCGGCCTTAATGGCGGAGTAGGCAGTAGAGTTGAGCACGCACTTATTCTTGATACAGCTCAAGCGCTTGCCATTGAGGCAGTCTTCACAAACGCCGGTGCGGTCGTTGTAGAAGAGCGCATTTGGACACATATATTGGAAATCTGATATGCGATGCACTACCGGGATACCCATTTTCTTTGCCACAGGCAAGATACTTGGCGATATCTTGTTGTGAAACTGCATGATATATACCAAGTCGGGGTGAGTAGCTTCGAGCAAGCTGCGAAATTTGCGCTTGGCCTCAGACGACCAAAACATTCGCGAAAACGACTTGAGGATTACCTTCGGACTCTTGCGAGTATTGGCAAAATACACCTCATCGTCAACCGAGTCGAGAAAATATTGTTCATACTCCGACGGTTGATTGTGCGAACCCTTGATTGAGAATGGGATAACCTCATGGCCATGACGCTCAAGCTGGTCCTTAATGTTGAAATAATAGCGTTCGGGACCGCCTGAAACAAAGTAGCGATAATTGACCAATACTATTTTCATAGCCTTCGTTGTTTTAGCGTCCGATACAATGATATGTGAAGCCAAGTTGAGCCATTTCGGCAGGGTCGTAGATATTGCGACCGTCGATTACCAAATGTTGACGCATCGTGCGTTTAACAACGCCCCACGAGGGGAGACGGAATTGTTTCCATTCGGTCAACATCAACAAAGCATCGGCGTCGAGCACGGCGTCGTACATATCTTTGGCATAAGCGACTATATCGCCCAAGCGACGACGACATTCGTCCATCGCTACAGGGTCGTAGACCGACACTTCGGCGCCGGCTTCGACGAGGCGTTTGATTGTCACCAAAGCCGTTGCTTCGCGCATATCGTCGGTTTCGGGTTTGAATGCCAATCCCCAGATAGCCACTTTCTTACCTTTCAGAGCTTCTACCGAGCCATATTGACGTATGAGTTTGTCGACGAGCACACCTTTTTGCGACTCGTTGACCTCTTCAACGGCCTTGAGCACCTTCATCTCATAGCCGTTTTTCTCGGCTGTTTTGATGAGCGCTTTGACATCTTTAGGGAAGCATGAACCTCCGTAGCCACAGCCCGGATAGAGGAATTTTGAGCCAATGCGAGCATCAGCGCCAATACCCTTGCGCACCATACTGACGTCGGCACCGACAATCTCACAGAGGTTGGCAATGTCGTTCATAAACGAGATGCGGGTTGCCAACATTGAGTTTGCGGCATACTTTATCATTTCGGCCGAGGGGATGTCGGTAAATATGATACGATAGTTGGTAAGCATAAACG
Source organism: uncultured Barnesiella sp. (assembly GCA_964490275.1). GTDB lineage: Bacteria > Bacteroidota > Bacteroidia > Bacteroidales > Muribaculaceae > JAGBWK01. Next base: position 3,581 of record CAZBBL010000038.1, on the reverse strand, counting down.
GGTGATAGAGCTTCTCCATCAATTGACGTGCACGGTCGCTCTCAACGCCTACGACAACGCGGTCGGGGCTCATGAAATCTTTGATAGCGGCGCCCTCTTTGAGGAATTCGGGGTTAGACGCTACGTCGAACGGGATATCTTCGCCACGCAATTCGAGTTCGTGATGGATGGCTTCTTTGACTTTTTTGGCTGTGCCGACCGGCACGGTCGATTTAGTCACTAATACGGTATATTTCTTAATGTTTTGGCCAAAAGTGCGTGCTACGGCAAGCACATATTGCAAGTCGGCCGAGCCATCTTCGTCGGGAGGAGTGCCGACAGCACTAAAAACGATATCTACGTCGTCGAGCACTTCAGTAAGGTCGGTAGTGAAATTTAGGCGTCCTTCGCGATGATTGCGAAGCACCATCTCGTCGAGGCCCGGCTCATAGATAGGGACTTCACCTTTTTTCAAACGATCAATTTTGTTTTGATCGATATCGACACAGGTGACGTTGACACCCATTTCTGCGAAACAAGTGCCTGAAACAAGACCAACGTATCCGGTGCCTACAATTGCAATATTCATGATTGGTATATAATGGTAATTAGGGTTATTTCTTTTTGCGTGATTTGCGTGTAGCTTTTGGTGTAGTGTGGCGCGATGAGGCCTTGGCGGCTGAATGTGAGAGTGCTTCGGCCACAGTAACCGTGCGGCCCATATCGTCCTCGCCCGGGCGGTTTTTGCGCGGGTCGACGATAGCAAAGTCGAGCTGTTTACGGTCGAGGTTGGCGCGAGCCACTTTCACTCTTATTTTATCGCCCAAACGATAGCGGTTGTTGTAGCGACGACCTACCAGGCAATAGTTTTTCTCATCAAGTTCGTAGAAGTCGTCGGCGAGGTCGCGCATGGGCACCAAGCCTTCGCATTTGTTCTCGTCGAGTTCGACATATAGGCCCCATTCTGTGACACCCGAGATGACGCCATCGTAGATTTCGCCGAGATGGTCGTTGAGATATTCTACTTGCTTGTATTTGATTGAGGCACGCTCGGCATTGGCAGCGAGTTGCTCCATTTGCGAAGAGTGTTTACAGAGGTCTTCGAGATGCTCTACATTGGCGCTGCGACCGCCGGCAAGGTATTTTTCGAGCAGACGGTGAACCATCATGTCGGGATAGCGTCTGATGGGCGATGTAAAGTGGGTATAGTATTCAAAACCAAGGCCATAGTGACCAATATTCTCAGTCGTATAGATAGCTTTGGCCATCGAGCGGATAGCGACAGTCGAGAGGAAGTTTTCTTCACCTCGGCCTTTCACTTCGGCCAACATACGGTTGATAGAGCGGTTGACTTCGCGAGGTGTGCCTGAGGCTTTCACCTTATATCCAAAGGTCTTTGACAGCGACGACAAGTCGGCGAGCTTGCCGGGGTCGGGCATATCGTGGACACGATATACAAATGCTTTTGGCTTTTTCTTGCCTATGGGCTTACCGATAGTTTGAGCTACGGTTTTATTGGCCAGCAACATAAACTCTTCGATAAGTTTATTGGCATCTTTCGACTCTTTGAAGTAGACGCTGATAGGGTGTCCTTTTTCATCGATTTCGAAACGCACTTCGGTGCGGTCAAACTCTACCGAACCATTTTCGTAGCGTTCGCGACGCAATATCTTGGCCAGGCGGTCGAGGGCGAGGATTTCGGTAGCGAGGTCGCCTTGACCGGTTTCGATAACCTGCTGTGCATCTTCGTATGTAAATCGGCGGTTTGAGCGAATAACCGTGCGGGCGATATGGCTTTTAATCACCTTTGCCTCGTCGTTCATCTCGAAGATGCACGAGAAGGTAAGCTTATCTTCGTCGGGGCGCAGCGAGCAGATGCCGTTGCTCAGATGCTCGGGCAACATCGGCACTACGCGGTCGACCAGATAGACCGATGTCGCGCGCTTGCAAGCCTCGCGGTCGAGAATTGTCTCGGGGCGCACATAGTGGGTGACGTCGGCGATATGCACGCCTATTTCCCAGTTGCCGTTGGGGAGTTGGCGTATCGACAAGGCGTCGTCGAAGTCTTTAGCGTCTTTGGGGTCGATGGTGAAAGTAGTGACATCGCGCATATCTTCGCGAGCAGCTACAACCTCATCGGTGATGCCGGCGTCGATTTTTAGAGCCGCTTTGTTGACGGCCTCGGGATAGACGTATGGCAAGCCAAACTCGGCAAGGATAGCGTGGATTTCGGCATTGTTCTCGCCGGTTTTGCCGAGGATATCAATCACCTCGCCACGCGGATTCTTTGCGTCGTCGGGCCATTCGGTGATTTTTACGATAGCTTTGTCACCGGTCTTACCGCCACGCAGCTTCCCTTTGGGAATGAAGATGTCGGTAGCAAGAAATTTTGAGTCGGTATTGAGGTATGCAAAATTGCGTTCTACAGCCAGTGTGCCGATAAAGGTTTGGTCTTTACGTTCAATGATTTCAACAACTTCGGCCTCGGGCTCGGCACCGCGACGACGTGCAGCGATGTTGACGCTTACGCGGTCGCCGTTTAGGGCGTGCATCGAATTGCGTTCGGCCACGAAAATCGGTTCGTTGTCAGGCTCCACGATGACTGAATTTTTGCCATTGCTGCGACGTACGAATGTGCCGGTAGCATAGCTGTTGCGACTTGGCGATTTGTAACGTCCGGGCGACACTTCGATAAGCTCGCCGTCGAAAGCCATCTCAGCCAAGACGAGAGCTACGGTGCGTTGACCTATGGGTGTGTCGATAGTCAAAGCATGCGACACTTGCTTGTAATTGAAGGTGTTATTGCCTTGTTTGGCAATATAAGCCAACACTTGGGCCTTCACCTTGTCTGAGCCTTTTTTGGAGAATGAACGTACCATAAATTTTTTAAATTCTTTGTCGCTAATTAGAGAATAAAGGTTGGAGAAATCTCGTGGGGTGTTTTAATGATAATAGTTAGACGTTGCCCTACGATTGGGTTGGGGTAGCGTCTAACTATGATATGGGGTTGCTGATTATGCGTCGATATTAGCGTAGGTAGCGTTGGCTTCGATAAAGTCGCGGCGCAAGGCTACGTCTTCGCCCATGAGCATCGAGAAGATACGGTCGGCTGCGGCTGCATCGCTGATGTGCACTTGCTTCAACAGGCGGCGTTCGGGGTCCATGGTTGTTTCGCGGAGCTCGGTAGCGCTCATCTCACCAAGACCTTTGTAGCGTTGCACTTTGACCTTGTCGCCGTTCTCGGCAATGCATTTTTGCAACTGCTGCTCGTTCCAGCAATATTCGAGCACCTTGCTACCGCGTGAGCATTTATACAACGGCGGAGTTGCCAGATAGAGATATCCTTGCTCGATGATGGGACGCATACGACGGAAGAAGAATGTCATCAACAGCGTAGCGATGTGGCTACCGTCGACATCGGCATCGGTCATGATGATAATCTTGTGATAGGCGAGTTTGCTGAGGTTGGCTTGCTTGGGATCTTCTTCGGTGCCGATAGTGACGCGCAGGGCGCGGAACATATTGGTGATTTCTTCGTTGTCGAAATAAGCATCGATGCGTACATTGACTTCAGTCAGGCGCCTCCTCGATTTTCTCCTTTC
>CAZBBL010000037.1:0-14729 GCA_964490275.1 uncultured Barnesiella sp. | reverse complement strand
CCTTGACATTCTTACCATAAAACTGACCGGCTATGAGGCTTATACGTCTTATACGTCTTATACGACTTATACGTCTTATACGACCTATCTACCTCATCCACCACCATTTGCGCCGCTGACGCGTCGCTCGGGCGCGATGAATCACGCCCCTACAAACATAGCGTTATCCCTGCCTGGCATCAATGGCTTCATAATCAGTGGGTTGCATCATCAATGTAGGGGCGAAATTCATTTCGCCCGCTCCCCTCAAACGCCGGATATATCGCTATTTGCGCCGCTCACGCGCCCCTACAATTGGGGTGGAAACCAACGATTGATGAGTGGTTTACAGGCTGAAGGTGAGGGTGAGGATGTTGAGGGGGTCGAGGCGGCGGTAGCTTACGGTCGACATGATGTTGCGAATAAGGTGGATGCCCAAGCCGCCTATGTTGCGTTGCTCGAGAGGGAGGTCGGTGTCGGGCTCGGCTACATTTGTGGGGTCGAAGGGTTGGCCGTTGTCGACGATGGTCAACACGATGGAGTCATGGCCGATGTCGGCGCTGATAGTGATGTTGCCGACTACGCCTGGAGGATAGGCATAGTTGATGATGTTTACTACCGTCTCTTCCAACGCCAGGTTGAGCATCATTGCCTTTTGCTGCTTAGCGTCGACGGCGATGTCGGCGTGCTCGATAAGGGTGTCGACAAAGGCCGGCAGACCGGCGATGCTGTCGATATTGTTGTCGAGGCGTAGCGACGGTCGATTTTTGATGCAAACCAAGGTGAGGTCGTCGCTCTGTTCGGCACCGTCGGCAAACGATTGCACAAGTTTGTCGAGACAGTCGACGACAGCCTCGGCCGACAGGCGGTTGCAGCCGTTGAGGCAGTCGGCCACAGCGTCAATGCCGAGCATTTGTAGGTCGGGATTTTCAGCTTCGGTAAGGCCGTCGGTGTAGAATACCAACATCGAGTCGGACGGCAGTGGTTGTGATTGCCCCTTGAAATCGAAGTCGGCTACGACGCCAAGTGGCAAGTTGGGAATGAGAGTCATCTGCCGAGCATCGTCGGCGGTGACGATAAATCCGGGATTGTGACCGGCGTTGCAATAGGTAAACCGGCCGTCGCGCAGCGACACCACGCCGACAAACATCGTGACAAACATATTGGTGTCGTTGTCGGCACACAGCGCTTCGTTGAGCTTCGCGACAATCTTGGCCGGGTCGCTCTCGGAGCGGCAGGTGAGGCGGAAGTGGGTGCGCGTCGTAGCCATGATGAGAGCGGCGGGCACGCCCTTGCCCGAGACGTCGGCGATGGCAAAATATAGGCGGTCGTCGACGTAGAGATAGTCGTAGAAGTCGCCGCCAACCTCCTTGGCCGGACGGAGCAGAGCACCGATTTCGAGCCACGGATAGCGCGGATTGTTGACCACGGGCGGTATGAGGTGCATCTGTATGTCGTGAGCGATGCGTAGTTCGCTGAGTATCTGTTGTCGAGCTTGCGTAGCGGCCATAAGGTCGTCGACATATTGCTTCAGCGACACTTGCATCTTGGCGAAAGCGTCGCGCAATTGCTGAAACTCATCTTTGGTTTTTACCACGGGCAGCGGCTCATCGAAGTCGCCGTGAGCTATCGCGACGGTGGCTTGAGCGAGCTTCTTGGCCGGGCGCATTTGATGTTTGATGATGCGCCACAATATGAATATCAGAGCTATCACCAACAGCAGCAATGCTCCCTCGGCATAGATTGTGAAATCGTTGAGCGAGGCGAGAATCGAGCTGTAGGGGCATACGTAGCAAATCGACCAATCGGCCACATTAAGCGGCGCATAGCACACCAACACCTTCTCGCCATTGAGCATTATCTGCTCGGTGGCGAGCTGTTGGTTGAGCATTTTTTTATAGATAGGTCGCAATCCTTCGCCGTCTGATTTGGCATTGATGTTGTAGAGTTCGGTGCCGCTCAGACCGGTCCATTCTGAGTGGGCAACATAGTTGCCGTCGCCCGAGAGGATAAAAGTGAAATCGTCGTCGAAACGGCTGAGCGCCTTGGCGTGGTCGTCGAGTTGCACCAGCGATACGTCGGCGGTGAGCACGGCATAGACAGCGCCGGCGGCATCTTGGAGCGGAATAGATAGCGTAGTCATCAACCGTTCGCCACATCCATAGTCGAAGTAGGGTTCAGACCACGAGCTGCGTCGGTTGCGCAGAGCGTTGGTAAACCATGGCATCGAAGGGTAGGCATAGGCGACGGTGTCGGAGATGACTTTCGTCGAAATATTGTTGGCCGTGTCGCGACTAACGTAGAGCATCAATCCCGAAGCATCGCGACGGCCCTTTCCGGGGACGAAGGCCACCGAGGCGCCAATCACCATGTTGTCGTGGCGCACGATGGTCTGTAGCTGACCTACGATAGAGTCGTCGTTGTTGACGACATCCTCTACACGATAGCGCGTGACGTCCATGATATGCTCAACGTCGCGGAAGTCCCACGAGACATCGTTGATAGCCCCGTCGAGCAGCGCCATAGCATATTTTTCGGCATGCGACTTGGTCTCGGCCGAGTTGTAGCGATACATCATGACGAATGTCACGGCCAGTATCGCCAACGTCAGCGTAAGGATATAGGCTGAGAGTTTCGACGCGAGGCTATTCAAAATCAAACAGCGATGTAAACCCGGTCATCTTGAAAATATCTTTGAGACCCGAGTTGAGATTGGCAATAATCATCTTACCATTTTGTGAGCCGACTACTTTGCGAAGCGACAAGAATTGACGCAGGCCCGAGCTCGAAATATATTCCAGCTTTTTGCAGTCGAGATATATCGTTTTGTCAGCGTTGTCAATCAATGGCTTAATGCCCTCGGCAAATGCCGCAGCCGAAGCGGTGTCGAGGCGACCTTCGACTCGAGCTATCCATTTGTCGCCAATGTTTTCGATGGTAACGTTCATAAGTGAAGAATATCAATTGAATATCGCAAAGTTATCTATTGAAGTCTATAATTACAAAATTAACCAAAAAAATTAACACCTTCTTGGCGAACTTGCCGATAAAAAGTAAATTTGCAATAACAAACCACGCATATTAACGCATTTCCATACATCTACCATGAATTACGGCCTCTCACAAACCCAATTGGGCATCTATGCTACTTGTGTCAACTCTCAAGAGGATGGCAACTACAACATACCGTTTCTGTATCGGTTGCCCGAGCAAGTAGATATCAATCGTTTGGCTCACGCCTTAGACAGCGTAGTCGAGGCTCACCCCTACATCAAACTCCGCCTCACGGTCGACGACAACGGCGAAGTAGTGGCTCGCGACTGTCGCAACGTGCCGTTTACGACATCAATCATCGCTCTTGAGGACATCTCTACCGTCAAGGGCGATTTTGGCCGCACGTTCGACCTGCTCGAGGCTCCGCTGTTTCGTATCGAGATATACACCACCCCGACGGCCAACTATCTGCTGACCGATTTCCATCATATCATCTTCGACGGTATGTCGCGCCAGGTGTTTCAACGCGACTTGGAGGCAGCCTATCGCGGCGAAAAACTACAACGCGAAGCTGTCGACGGCTTTGATATAGCACGCCGCGAAGCCGAGCTTAGAGCCTCTGAGCTGATGGAGCAAGAGCGGGCATGGGCCATTGCACAATTTGGCCAAGCCGACAGCGTCAACTCTCTGCCTCAAGGCGACATTTATGGCGACAACAACGAGCGCTTCACAATAGTCGAACATACAATCGACGTCGACGCCGAGGCGATGGACCGGCTGTGTAGCCGCGCGGGTGTCCGCCCGAGTATGGTGATGACCACGGCGCTCGGATTCACGTTGGCCAAATTCAACGGCGAAGAGCAAGCCTTGTATGCCACCGTCTATCACGGCCGCAACGACCACGCCACACGTGGCTCTATCGACATGATGGTAAAGACGCTGCCGGTCTACCTCGATATGCGCCAAATAGCCACCGTCGACCAACTGCTTGAGGCTGCCGACTCCCAACTGCGAGCCACTCGCCGTCTGCAAGCCTACAGCTTCAGCGACTTCAACGCCGACCTCAATTTCAACAGCGACGTCTGCATCGCTTACCAAGGCGAATTTCTCGATTTCAGTCTTACGCTCGGCGACGACACTATCCCCTGCGAAGACCTGCGCCGCCACACCCTCGGCATAAAATTCAACGCTCAGATTGCCGTCAGGGATGGCCGCCACGTGTTGATACTCGAATATCCGGCCAACGTCTACAGCCAAGCCTATATCGGCTCTATCTGCAAGGCCTATGGCAATGTTGTCGACGGATTCTTGCATAAAACCAACCTTAGCGACATCTCGCTCTGTGATAGTTCAGACCTCCAACTCCTGGATAGTTTCAACGACGGCTCTGTCAATCTCGACACCGCCGACACGGCGACAATCGTCCAACTCTTTCGCTCGGCCGCCGCAACCTATCCCGACAACGTTGCCGCCGTCTACAACGATCATAGCTACACCTATCGTCAGCTCGACACGATTACCGACCGCCTGGCCGCAGCCATCCATAGCCGCATCCCCTCCGACACAGCCCAACCGGTAGTGTCGGTGTTGATACCCCGCTGCCAATATATGTTTATCGTTTCGTTGGCCGCCCTCAAAGCCGGATGCGCTTATCAGCCTCTCGACCCGAGCTACCCCAAAGAGCGCCTCAACTTCATGGTGAAGGATGCACAAGCCTCGCTGCTTGTGGCCGACCCCGAGCTGCGCAATATCGTCGACGAATATCAGGGCACGACATTGCTCACCGACGATATACCGCCAATCCTTGCCGACGAAAGCCTCTCGGCTCCCGATGTGGCCATCACGCCTCAGTCGCTGTTTATTTTGCTCTATACGTCGGGCACTACCGGCGTACCAAAGGGCGTGATGATTGAGCATCGCAATATCGTAGCGTTCTGCCGATGGTATCAGCGCTATTATCAACTCCAACCCGAGCACAACGTCGCCGCCTATGCCTCTTATGGCTTTGACGCCAACATGATGGACACCTATCCAACGCTCATCACCGGCGCTACGCTCCATATCATTCCCGAAGAGATACGTCTGAATCTTATCGAACTCAACAACTATTTTGAGCAACACCATATCACTCACAGCCTGATGACGACTCAGGTAGGCGTGCAATTCCTACTGAATGCCGGCAACAAGTCGCTTCTACACCTGACGGTAGGCGGCGAAAAGCTCGTCAGCGTAGAGCCGTCGCCCGACTATACCCTCCACAATGCTTACGGCCCGACGGAGTGCACAATAGTGTCGACCGTCAAAGTCGTTGAGCATAGCGAAGCCAATATCCCTATCGGCCGACCAACAGATGCCGTGGGCTGCTATATCGTCGACAAACATCTCAATCGTTTGCCGGTTGGCGCCGTCGGTGAATTGGTGATTTTTGGCCGACAAGTGGCTCGCGGCTACCTCAACCGCCCCGACAAAACCGCCGAAGCCTTCTTCACTATCAACGGCTATCCCGCCTACCATTCGGGCGACATCGTGCGCTATCGCCCCGACGGCGACATAGAGTTTGTAGGCCGCAAAGACGGGCAAGTGAAGATACGCGGATTTCGTATCGAACTAAAAGAGGTAGAGGCCGTCATTCGCGAGTTTGATCAGATAAAAGACGTCAGTGTGCAAGCCTTCGACGACGCTGCCGGCGGCAAGTTTATCGCTGCCTACATAGTGTCGGATGCCGACGTCGACATCGACGCGCTCAACAAATTTATCCTCGCGAGCAAACCGCCGTATATGGTGCCGGCCGTCACGATGCAAATCGAGAAAATACCGCTCAACGTCAATCAAAAAGTCGACAAAAAGGCGTTGCCAAAACCCGATTTGTTGGCTGCTCACAAGCGCAGTGCCGCCTCCGACGCTCCGCTCAATATGCTTGAGCAGGAGTTGAAAGATATTATCGCCTCGGTAATTAATACATCAGATTTTGCCATCACCGACATACTCGGATTCATGGGGCTCACCTCGATAGCAAGCATACGCTTGGCCACGCTTATCTATAAGCGCTATGGTGTGGAGGTCGACAGCAAAGGCCTCGTGGGCGCTACGCTCCAAGATATCGAAAATCAGATATTGCAATCGTTGTTGAAGGGCGAGCCTCAATCAAAGGCTGCGCCTCAAGAAAAGGCTGAAGTCGAAAAACTGATGTCGCTGACCTATCCCCAGCAGGGCGTTTATTTTGATTGCGTCAAGAATCCCGAAAGCGTGATGTACAACGTGCCGTTTATGTACACGTTGCCACCGACAATCACAGCCGACGCCGTGGTCGACGCCGTGAAAGCTGTCGTGGCCAACCACCAAAGCTTCAGCTTGGTGTTCACCACACGCGACGGCGAGCCTGTGCAGACGCTCAAAGAGGATATGGCGGTAGAGATACCCGTCACGACGATGAGTGCCGCCGAGCTTAGCCAATATAAAGAGTCGTTTGTGCGTCCGTTCAATCTCCAACGCGGACCGCTGTTTAGATTTGAGGTGGTAGTGGCCGAGGGTAGGGCAAACCTGCTGATTGATTGCCACCACCTCATCACCGACGGTGGCTCGTTCGACTTGATAATGCGCGAGATTGTCGACCGTCTTGAGGGTCGCGACGTCGAGGCCGAAACATATAGCTATATGCAGTTTGCAGCCGACCAAAAGAGTCGGCGCGACGGTCAAGAATATGCCGAGGCAAAAGCCTTTTTCGATACGCAACTCTGCGGCTGCGAGGGCGCCAGCGAAATCACCGCCGATATGCCCAAAAACAGTGAGGCCGTCAGCTCGCTCGGTAAGTGCTCCTATCCTGTAGAGTTTGCTCCGGTCGACGCTCTGGCAAAGAAACTCGGTGTAACTCCCGCCTCGCTCTATCTGGCCGCTGTCTACTATACCGTGAGCCGCTATGTCAACGACAAACATGTCTACCTCGGCACCATCTCCAACGGCCGTGGCGATCTACGCCTATACAACACTACGGGTATGTTTGTCAACACGTTGGCGATAGGCTCGCAGATAGCCGAGCAAACCGTGGCAGAATATATCTTGGAGACAGCTTCCAACTTCAACGCTACGCTCAAGCATGAGCAGTATCCGTTTGCTCAGATTTCGGCCGACTATGGTTTCCGCCCCGAGATTGTATATGAATATCAGGTAGGGGTCATCTCCGACTACAAGATAGGCGGAGAGGTGCTGTGTCAGCATCCGTTGCAGCTCGACCTGGCCAAGTTTAAGATGAAGGTGGCGGTGTTTGACACCCCCGACGGCAATCATGAGATTTCAATCGGCTACGACGAGTCGCTCTATAGCGAGCGTCTGGCCCGAGAGTTTGCCGAGTCGATAGCCGCCGTTGTCTCCCATTTTGTTGAGGCTCCCGACGCGCCCCTCAAGCAGGTGTCAATCATGAGCAGTCGCCAACGTGCCGAAGTAGAGCGCCTCTACGTGTCGGCTCAGGCCGAAGTGCCCTACACACGTTTTTACGAACCTATCGAGCATTTTGCTGCCACAATCCCCGACAAGACGGCACTCATAGCCTCTGACCGCACTCTCACTTACGGCCAACTCAATGCCGAGGCCAATCGCGTGGCCAATGTGTTGATAGCTCGCGGTGTCAAACGTGGCTCGCGAGTAGTGTTGTTGCTGCCGCGTCGCAGCGATGTCTTTTGCTGCATCTATGGCGTGAGCAAAGCCGGTGGCGCATACATACCGTGCGACCCCGAGTATCCCGCCGAACGCATAGCGCTGATTACCGACGACTCCGAGGCCGAATATATCATCACTACCGACGAACACATGGCCGAGCATGGCGACAAAGCTATCAACGTCAGAGACCTTATGAACGCCGACGTCGCTTTGTCAAACCCCAATGTCGACGTCGACCCCGACGATTTGGTCTACTTGATTTACACTTCAGGCTCTACCGGGCGTCCCAAAGGCGTGATGCTTCGCCACCGCGCCATCTGCAACTATCTGTATCCACATCCGGCCAACATCCATATCCACAGTCTGCTCACCGACAACGTAAAAGCCTATCTGAGTATCACCACTCTCTCGTTTGATATGTCGCTCAAGGAATATGGCGCCGCCCTCAACAACGGTGTTACCTTGGTGCTGGCCAACGAAGACGAGGTCAACAACCCGATGCTGCTGGCCGAGTTGTTTGCCCGCACCGGCGCCGAGGTTATCAACGGCACCCCCTCGCGATTGGTCAGCTATATGGAGCTGCCGGCGTTTTGCGAGGCGTTGTCACGCTGCAAGTCGGTGTGGAGCGGTGGCGAAAAATATTCCGACAAGTTGCTCAAACGCCTGCAACAGATGGGGCTGCGCATCTTCAACACCTATGGCCCTACCGAGATTACCGTCTCGTGCAACGGCAGCGAGTTGACCCATCGCAAGTCGGTTGCCGTCGGCCGCCCGCTGCTCAACTACAAAGAGTTTATCGTCGACTCCGACGGCAACGAGTTGCCTATCGGCGTAGTCGGTGAGCTGTATATCGGAGGCATGGGCGTAGCCAAGGGCTACAACAACCTGCCCGAGCAAACCCGCGAGCGATTTATCACATATCACCCCAAGTCGTTTGAACCCGAACGCGTCTATAAGTCGGGCGACTACGCTCGTTGGCTTGCCGATGGCGAAGTGGATATCCTCGGCCGTACAGACAACCAAGTGAAGCTGCGCGGATTGCGTATCGAGCTTGGCGAAGTGGAGAGCGCAATATCCAAGGTGGCCGGCATGACGCAAGTGGTAGTGGCCATACGCAATATCAACGGCAAGGAGCATCTGAGCGCTTATTTCACCGCCGACCGTCACATCGACATCGACCAAATGAAGAGCGAAATATCGCGCACGCTCACCCACTATATGGTGCCGACTGCTTATCTACAGATGGAGCGATTCCCGCTTACCCCCAACGGCAAAACCGACCTCAAGCATCTGCCCGACCCGGTTATCGCCCTGTCTGTGGGCGAGTATGTAGCGCCAAAAGGCAAGGTCGAAACAGATTTTTGCAATATATTCAGCAAGATTCTCGACACGGAGCGTGTAGGCGCTACCGACTCGTTTTTCGACCTCGGCGGTACATCGCTTACCGTCACCCGAGTGATTATCGAGGCTAATGCCATGGGCTATGATGTGGCCTATAGCGAAGTATTCAAAAACGCTACCCCGCAGGCGCTCGCCCGCTTGATTGCCGGCGAAAGCTCCGGCGAAGAAACTACCGTGACGGCCGACCCCGAAGTGGCTGACTATGACTATTCGGCCATCGATGCGCTGCTGAGCGAGAATACTCTCGAAAACTTCCGCGCCGGTGAGTGCCACCCCCTTGGCAACATATTGCTGACCGGAGCCAGCGGCTACCTCGGCATCCACGTGCTCCACGAGCTGTTGCGCGACTCCACCGACCGTGAAATCTATTGCTTGGTGCGCCATGGACGTGAGGGGCTCAGCAGTGAAGACCGTCTGAAAAATCTGCTGTTCTACTATTTTGAGGATAGCTACAGCGACTTGTTCGGCTCAAAAGTCCACGTCATTGACGGCGATGTCACCAATCCTCAAATTTTCGATAACGTGGGCCATGTCGACACCGTCATCAATTGTGCGGCTATCGTCAAACACTTCTCCGACGGCACCGAAATCGAGGATATCAATATCGGCGGCTTGCAAAACTGCGTCAACTACTGTTTGGAAACCGGTGCGAAGTTGGTGCAGACCAGCACATTCAGCATCTCGGGCCAGTCGGTCAACGGCTATCCCGACCCCACCACCAACTATAGCGAGCAGATGCTCTATTTCGGTCAGCTGTTGAGCAGCAAGTACACCCACTCTAAATTCCTCGCCGAGCGCATCCTCCTCGAGGCTGTCGCTACCAAAGGCCTCGATGGCAAAATCGTGCGCCTGGGCAACTTGGCCCCGCGTGCCGTCGACGGCGAGTTCCAAATCAACTTCGGTTCAAACTCGGCTATGGGCCGCCTCCATGTGTTCCAATTGCTTGGCGCGTGCAGCTATGCTCAGTCGCTGTCGACGATGGAGTTTTCGCCTATCGACGAAGTGGCGCGCGCAATATTGCTGTTGGCGACAACGCCTCGCAGTTGCGTCGTCTTCCATCCGTTCAACAACCATGTGCAGCTTTTGGGCGACGTAGTCCGTCAGATGGCTTCCACGCTCGGTTCGCCGATAGTTGAGGTTGAGGAAGAGGAGTTTCAACAACGTTTGCAAGAAGCCGGCCACGACCCGCAAAAAGCTCAGATACTCCAATCGATGCTCGCCTATAAAACCACCGGCAAAGACACCATACTCGGCTTCAGCAAGTATAATCCATATACCTGCGCCGTCTTGGCCCGCCTGGGATTTTATTGGAATGCAACCTCTTGGGACTATGTCAACCGTTTTATCCAAGCCATCGCCTCGCTCGATTTCTTCGAGGATCGTCGCTGGTAATAACTAAAAACCGATGTCGATACGCAATAAATATCTCACCAACAAGGCTTTTAATGTCTATCTCGGCGCCTCCATACTGACGGCGCTGTCGTCGATGCTCGGCAACATTGTCGACAGCGTCATTGTCAGCAACATGATTGACCCCAACGCTATGTCGGCGGTGAGTCTGTCGCGTCCGCTGATACAGCTCTACTATACGGTCTACCTGCTTTTTGGCCTTGGCGGCAGCTTGTTGGTGGCCTATGCTCTGGGACGCAACGACAAGTCGGAGGCCAACCGTATGTTTACGACCGTCGTGGCCGTGTTGGCGCTGTTTGGATTGATTGTGACTGTGGCCGGACTGTGTTATCCTCGCCCGATTGTCGGGCTGTTTTGCTCAAACGAGCAGGTCTATGGCTACGCGATGGAGTATTTCCAACCTGTGTTGTGGGGCTGTCTGTTGTATGTCGGTTCGTTTTTCTTCGGCACATACACTACTATCGACGGCGCTCCGCGGTTGGTGTCGCTGGCAATGATTGTCGACAACGTTTGCAATCTCTGCTTCGACCTGTTGCTGATTAAGGTGTTTGCAATGGGCACGGCCGGCTCGGCTATTGCTTCAAATATCGGCCACGCTGTCGGCATCGCTATCATGGCGAGCCGCTATATGCGAGGCCATAGCGCCTTTAGCTTGGTGAAAATCGGTGTGGCTGAGGCTTGTCGCCGACTGGGCAAGGTGGCCCGCTCGGGCGCTCCGTTTGCCGTGGCCAGCATCTGCCTTACGGCCTATATGTATGGTGCCAATATCATCATTCAAGACCGTTTTGGAGCCGCCGGCATCTACGTTTTCTCGGTGATGCTGTCGCTGCTTACGTTCTACAACTTTTTCTTGTCGGGCGCTTGCTCTACGTTGCAGTCGCTCGGTGCTTTGCTCGTCGGTATGGGCGATATGGTAGGGCTGAGGCTGAGTGTCAACGCCGCCTTCCGTTTCCTGCTCGCGAGCTTGGTAGTTTGTTGTGGCGTGTTGTGGATTATCCCGGGCGATGTGAGTCGCCTGTTTGGTTGCCCCGAGGAGCTGATAGGGGAGTGTAGCTACGCTTGTCGCATTTATGCTGTGGCGTTTGTGTTTTTCTGCCTGATTTATCTGTTGATGGTCAACTATAAGTTGCTCAAGCAGGAGGCTCTGTCCAACTTTCTGTCGTTTGCGCTGTCGCTGACGGTGTTGCCGGTGATGTTGATTATCGCGTGGTTGCTGCCGTCGGCCATCTGGTGGAGCAACCTTATAGCCTATGTCGCGGTGTTCATAGTGGCGATATTGTGGTCGCAGGCCAAGCGCACCGACGCTACATCATTTCTGACGTTGCTCCCGACCAAGGAGCCGGTGCCTACGATAGATTTCTCTATCCAATATTCCGATGAGGGTTTGGGCGTGGCTATGCAGCGTATCGACGATTTCCTCTCGGAGCAGGGCATAGATGCTCAACGCAGTTTCGCCATCAAGCTCTCGGCCGAGGAGTTGATAAAAAATGTGGTGCAATATAGCCATGTAGCCTCCACCACCAAGGCATATATCGACATACGTATGGCTGTGGTCGCCACCGACAAGGTGTCGTTGTCGATACGCGACGACGGCCGCCCGTTTGACCCTACGACCCACCGTGGCAAGGAGGGGTATGGACTGAAACTCGCCACATCCTTTGGCCAGCGACTGACCTACAAATATATGTTTGGCCAAAACATTACCTTAGTTGAGATATAAACCAATCTGTTGACCTTCATGATAGAAGTAACCCTTACATCCCACGACCCCCTTACGCTCGCTGTCAGTGGACAGCTCGACACTCTCGCCACGGCTGAAGCCGAAGCTCAGTTCGATGCTCTCTTGTCAGAGTTGTCGGGTAAGATACTGCTCGATTTGAGCCGACTGGCATACATATCAAGCTCGGGCCTGAGGTTGCTGCTCAAGCTAAAACGCGACGGTGCAGCCCATGGCCGCGATGTCGCTGTTGTCAATGCTACCGCGATGGTCGACAACATATTTAAAATCACCGGCTTAAATACTATTTTTTATTAATTACGATGCGTCAACTACGTCAACTGTCTGCTTACATTCTTTTGCTGTTAAGCGCTCTTACTCTTCGCGGCCAAGCTGCCGACTCAATCGCTTCGGCTCCGTTGATGGAGCTGCAAGTAAACAAATTTGTCCTTTATCCCGACCGTATGGGTATGACCGGCACCGAAAGCCTCATGGAGTGCCTGCAAAGCATCCCCGCACTGGTGCAGAAGGGCAGTGTCGACATCGTCGACAACTACGTCATTGAGGAAAACGACAACACATATCTCCACGACCCCACAATCTATCTCGAACAGACTCGTATCAGCGAGGTCGACCATATCGAAATCACTGTCGACGGCACGGTTTCGTCGGGCCTCTCGGGTGTGATGGGTGTCATCAACGTAGTGCTGAAAACGCCCGACAGCGGTACGCACGTCAGTGCCGATATGCTTGGCAACACCAACGGCGAATTTTATCCAACGGTATATCTGTCGCGCAGCAAGGGCAATTTCACGGCTATGGGTAGCGTCATGGCGCTGTTCGACCGTACGAAATCAGACGTCGATGCCTACTCTCAATCGCAACTGTCGCAGCACACTCACTTCTACACCCGCCATCGCGATGAGGCTATCAAAGCGAGCTTCAATTGGAAGTTGCCCAAAGATGAGTTTGCCGTCAAGCTGTCGCAATATATCGGCAAAGACAAAGCCAAAAACGACTATACGACCTACTCCCCGGCCGATATCACTCAGACATTGTCGAACGGCGAACTGCTCGAACGTAAGCTCAGCGCGAGCTTCGACTACAGCCACAGATTCTCTGAGTCGACCATTCTTAGAGCATCGGTCGGCGTCGAATCGATTACTAAAGACAACGAGACCTCAACCTTCTATACCCCCATCGTCGACCTCGACCTCGACGACATCAGCTCGCTCGACGACAGCTATACGACTACTACAACATGGTCGGCCAATCTGAAGTTGGAGAAATCGTTTGGCAGCGCTGTATCGGTGAAAATCGCCATACCCTCATCGTGGAAGTCGGTCGACTCAAAGCTCTATCAGCTACAGCGCATCAACGACGTCGACGAGACGCTCAATAAGCAAACCATCGTCAGCCGGGTCAACAACTACAACCCATTTGTGCTGGTCGACATCAACCCCCATCCGCAGTGGACTGTAAATCTTGGCGTCAGAGAAGTAATCACGCACTACGAGATGACTCATACCTCCTACGATGATTGGGCCAAAACCAAATGCGCCGCAATCTATACCTCGACGGTGCAATATCGCCCGCATCAGCGCCACACGCTGTTGGCCAACTTCCGCCACACCGTGGGGATGCCTACCGTAGCTCAACTCTATCCCAACCGCTGGTTTTATCAGTCGCCCAACGTGTTTTATACCGGCGACCCAGATATACTCCCGTCGTCGTATGACATTTGGAACGTAAGCTATGCCATGAACCTGCCGCGGTTGCAACTGTCGTCGTCGGTGCAATACTATATCAATCGCAACGATATATCTACAACCGACAGCTATATCGTCGACAATGCCATCGACCGCTTCAGTACCAACGCCGACCGCGCCAATATGCTCGATGCCAACATCTCGGCCGTATGGATTTGCGGCAAGTTGCAGCTAATGGGTGGTGCAAGCCTCTATCACAAAAAAGACCTCTACCACTACAGCTCTACATGGTGCTGCCTTCGCATCGTGCCGACGTTGCAACTGCCACAACAAATATCGCTGTCGGCTCAACTGTCATACGTCAGTCCGCAAACCTCCGAGACCATCCGCACCAATGAGTCGTGGTATGGGTTGGTGCGCATAGCCAGGCGTTGGGATTGCGGCCTCTCTACCTTTGTCTATTGGGAAAACTTTCTTGAGCACAACACTGTGACCACTACCCGTGGCGCAACACCGATAGTGCGCACAGTGACAGCCCCTCACGAAAACAAACTCTCAATCGGCCTATCCTACACCTTCCTCTAAGGTCGCAAGCATCGATAACCGGATAGATTGTATATAACCGACATGATAAATGTCGGAAACAATGTCGGAGACTTGAATATAGTAAACTCGCTGAACGTTAGCACAATATGTTAAATCTCATCAAAGAGTTACCGACAATATCCGGCCGACAAATGTCGGAGATGTTTTCGCTAATAAAGATTCCTGACTGACTCTCCAAATCCAAGGTCAGCCCTATCTTTTTCGGCGGCTAAAGTTTAGCGGACAGTAATAATTTTAAATGAAAGAGCCGTGGTTATGCA
>CAZBBL010000036.1:0-14760 GCA_964490275.1 uncultured Barnesiella sp. | reverse complement strand
TTTAGTTGTGAGGTGTATCAAAAAACCGTATAGGTTGGCTAAACTTGCTTATCGCGTTGAAAATTGATGACAAAGTCAGGAAATATAGGACGTTCTTCGAAAATTGTTGGAAAATAATTTGGTGGATATTTGGCGATTATCGTGGATTTTAGTAACTTTGCAACCGCTTTTTGGCATCCCGTGTGATGGGAAATTAAGAAGCAAAGTCTTAATTTTGAGTAACACAATTAATTAAACAACATGGAAGTATTTAAACTTACAGCAGAACCCCGAGTAGATCTCGGTAAGAAAGCAGCGAAAACTCTTCGCAGCGAAGGTAAAATTCCCGTAGTGCTCAACGGTGGCGAACTCGTTGACCTGCCCTACAGCGGCAAACTCGCAGCCGGTGAGAAACTCGTAGAAATCGCTAATGGCAAAGGCCTGATCACAACCGACTTGGTTGTTGCCAACGACGCCGTTCGCAAATTGGTCTACACTCCCGATATCTACGCTGTTGAGCTCGACTATAACGGCCAAAAGAAAATGGCTGTATTGAAAGAGATTCAATTCCACCCCGTAAAAGACACTATCCTCCACATGGATTTTGTTGAAGTAACCGATAAGAAACCGGTTGTAGTGGAAGTGCCCGTCAAACTCGAAGGCCATGCCGAAGGTGTTAAAGCCGGTGGTAAATTGAGCCTCTCGATGAAGAAACTCAAAGTGCGCGCTATCTACACCTCAATTCCCGAACGTTTGGTTATCAATGTCGACAACCTCGGCCTTGGCAAAACTCTCCAAGTTGGTGAGCTCAGCTTCGACGGTCTCGAATTGGTTAACGCTAAGAACGCTGTCGTTTGCGCCGTTCAATTGACCCGTGCCGCTCGTGGTGCTCAAGCTGCCGCAGCTGCAAAATAATCCACCGATTAGTATTTTATGAAATACCTCATTGTTGGGTTGGGTAACATAGGCGATGAATATCGCGATACCCGTCACAACATCGGATTTAGAGTATTGGATGCCTTTGCCGAGGCATCCAATACATCTTTTATAACCGAACGTTATGGCGATGTTGCCACTACCCGTCTGAAAAATAAACAGCTCGTGCTGCTAAAGCCGTCGACCTATATGAATCTTAGCGGCAATGCGGTGCGCTATTGGCAACAGCGCGAGAAGATCGATTTGGAAAACATCCTCGTGATTGTCGACGACTTGGCTCTTCCCTTCGGCGCTATACGCATCAAGCCTTCGGGATGTGATGCGGGCCACAACGGCTTGAAGAATATAGCGCAAATGCTCGGCACGCAAAACTATGCCCGTCTGCGCTTCGGTCTGGGCAACGATTTCCCTCGCGGCTGCCAAATCGACTATGTATTGGGCCATTTCACTTTGGATGAGCGCCAACGTCTGCCCCAGCGTGTAGGTGTCGCCGTCGAGGCGATACAAACCTATGTGTTGCAAGGATTGCAAAAGGCTATGTGCGACTTCAACAATAAGTAGGGAGAGATTGACTTATGGCTAAGACTGAAGAACGAATCGACAAGTGGCTATGGGCTATGCGCATATTCAAAACTCGCACGGTTGCTACCGACTCATGCAAGAAAGGTCGCGTATTTGTCGGCGATGGCGACGGTGTGCAGGTGAAGCCTTCGCGGTTGATAAAGGTGGGCGATATAGTCCACGTAAAGAAGCCGCCAATCACATATAGCTTCCGCGTAAGGGCTTTGACCGAAAATCGATTGGGAGCAAAGTTGGTGCCCGACTATCTTGAGAATATTACACCTCAATCGCAGTATGACTTGCTCGATATAGTGAGGATAAGTGGATTTGTTGACCGTCGTAAGGGCCTTGGACGTCCTACAAAGCGCGAAGGTCGACAGTTGGCTCAATTCACAGAGGCAGCGTTCGACTCCGACGATTGGGACTTCGATTTTGATGAGACTGACTTTGATTAGAGTCGGTCTTATTTTTTCAAACTTTTAGTGAGTTGAAAAATTCGTCGCGTAGTTGACGGTCGTTGGCGAAAATGCCGTTGTAGTCGACGGTTGTAGTGGAGGCGTGTTGTTTCTCAACGCCGCGCATTTTCATGCAGAGATGCTCGGCATTGCAGGCTACGATGACGCCTTTTGCATCGAGCACGCGAAATATTTCTGCGCAAACTTCGCCGGTAAGTCGCTCTTGCACCTGCAGACGACGCGCATATACGTCGACGATGCGAGCAAGCTTGCTCAGCCCTATCATTTTGCCATTTGGGATGTAGCCGATAGAGATTTTGCCGAAGAAGGGCAAGACGTGGTGCTCGCAGAATGAGTAGAACTCGATATCTTTGACGATAATCATGTTGGAGCCTTCGTGGCGAAAGATGGCGCCGTTGACAACGGTGTCGACATCTTTGCGATAGCCCGACGTAGCGTAGTAGAGGGCTTTGGCGGCTCTCACAGGGGTTTTAACGAGACCTTCACGCTCGGGGTCTTCTCCGAGGAGATTGATGATAGCGCTATAGTGCTCAGCGAGTTTTTCGATGATTTCCTCTTCGGTCATTTTAGGGATAGTAAAGGCGGTAGATGAAGGTTTATTTGACGTTGATGCGATCGCGTACGACGCGAACTTCCGAGGCGTAGGCCGGGAATGCTTTCTTTATTTGTGCGGCGGCGGTGTCGGCCTCGTCTTTGGTTTTGAAGTCGCCGACTTTGAGTCGCCAGTAAGGCGATGAGTAGACGACGTAGGTGGGATATTGCGGGAATGCGTCGGCAATGGTTTTAGCTTTTGAGCGAGCTTCGGTTTTGGCTGTACGTGTGTTGTTGTCGGAAAATACTTGCACACGGTAGCCACCGATTTTGCGTTGTGGGCGCGTGTTGGTCGCTTCTTTCTCGGTAGCTTCGTCAGATTGTGACTCGGCCACAGGAGGTGCGAGGCGTTTTTCAAGCGCTTCGGGTTGGTCGACAGTGATAATGCCGCTTTTGTTTATATGCTCGGTTATAATCACAGGGTCGTCGTCGGCTAATACAGTTTGAGCCGAGGCGATAGCTGCCATGAAAATAACTGTTTTGATGTAGGACAGACGCATTGTGATTGAATAGTAATTAATGCAGGGGGAGCAATTCCCCCTGCATATATTTGTGTAGGTTGATGTCGTTTAGAAAGCTTTTACGATACCCATGAATGAGTCGGCTTTGAGAGCTGCGCCACCGATAAGGCCTCCGTCAACGTTGGGCTTAGCGAAAAGTTGGGGAGCGTTGGTAGGTTTGCAGCTGCCACCATAGAGGATAGAGGTGTTTTCAGCAACGGTTTCGCCATATTTGTTAGCGATGACGCCACGGATGAAAGCGTGCATTTCTTCAGCTTGGTCGTCGGTAGCTGTTTTGCCGGTGCCGATAGCCCAAACGGGTTCGTAAGCTAGGATGAGTTTAGAGAAGTCTTCAGCAGTCATTTCGAAGAGCGCGTCTTCGATTTGTTTTTTAACAACGTCGAAGTATGTGCCGTTTTCGCGTTCTTCGAGCACTTCGCCGATGCAGAAGATGGGAGTAAGGTTGTTGCTCAGAGCAAGAGCTACTTTTTCTTTGAGGATTTCAGAGGTTTCACCGTAGTATTGGCGACGTTCTGAGTGGCCGAGGATGACATATTTAGCGCCGGTAGAAGCTACCATGGGGGCAGAAACTTCGCCGGTGTAAGCGCCAGATTTGTGATCAGCGCAGTTTTCAGCACCGAGACCGAGTTTTGTGCTGTCGATAACGTCGTTAACCGATGCCAAGTGGGTGAAAGGAACGGCGATGATAACATCACAGTTGGGAGTGAAATCTTTGAGTGCTTCGTTTACTTCTTTGGCAAGAGCGACACCTTCAGCTAAGGTGGTGTTCATTTTCCAGTTGCCTGCAACAATGTTTTTTCTCATTTTTTTGAATTGTTTTTATCTGTTGGAAATATTTGTTGATTCAGAATTGTCTTGCAAAGTTACGCTTTTTTTTGAAAAAAAGCGTCTTATGCGCGGCCATAATGGTCTGACGCCTTTTTGGAGCAGGAAAAGAGCGGTAAGAAGTGCTATGGCGCCAAGGGCCAGTATGTTTAGTATATGACGGTCGTCGATAACCGAGTCGGCAACGTCGATTGTGTCGTTGCTAATCTGCTGAATAGTTTCAAATTCAAACGATGACATGGTTCGTTTCCATTTGATGACGCCATCGCGAAGGTAAACCAGCGACATCGTGCCACGAGCCAATTGTTTAAGCGATGTATCGTCGACCGTATAGCATGGATATTGGGCCATTGAGAGGTCAATCCATTCGTCGATGCAACGGCCTTGGCAAGCCAATAGGGCTATCATATCGCCGCCGTCGCGCTTCATATCAGAATATATTTCGTTGGCTGCGTAGCTATAGGAGATGTCGGCGCGTATCGGCTCCGGGATGATGAGCAACATTTGGGCGCCTTCTGAAGATATTACTTCTGAGGTAACATCGTCATCGCCGTCATAGATGGTGAATGTGTCGGCTTCGTCGCTATCTGAGGTGATGCGGTCGACAAAGGTCCAAGTTGAGTCGGGCAGGTTGTCGATAGAGAATGTCTTTTGCTCGCCGTCGCGCTGATATACAAATTGTAGCGATGCGTCGTCGTCGCTCTCTTTGTCGAGCATAGCCGACAAGTCGGTGCCTTCGGGATATGCGCGGTAGTCGATAAGTGGCTGTATGTTGTAGCCATATAGGGCTATCATTGCGATATAGACGAAGCATATCAAGGCTGAGAGCCATTGTATGGCCGGGGTAAATAGCGATTTACGTATGCGCGGACTATATTTAATAAGGTATATGAGCCCACCGCTGATTATTATGTTCTTGAGGAATGTGGCGAAGTTGGATATCTTAAGCGCATCGCCGAAACAACCGCAGTCGCTTACGGGATTTGCAATCCAAATGTAGGCTGTAAGAGGGAGCATGACGCACATCATCAGCGCCAGCAATCGCGGTGCCCAACGACGGTAACATCCTGCAGCCAGCATGGCGCCTATGACAAATTCAAAGGCCGAAAGCCCTATTGCTCCTATCAATATCAATGAGCGTGGAGCCCATATTCCCCATGCCGATATGTATTCTTCGATTTTAAAAATAAATCCCCAGGGGTCGATGGCTTTGGTGAATCCCGAATAGACAAACAACGCGCCAATAAGCAGACGTGCCACTATGATACATAGCGGTTTTTCATACCATCTACGTTGCTTCTTAGCACGTATGGCCGTGGCGCTATCGGATGTCGTTTGGGTTAGAGGCATGCTTGCTCGGTCAGTTTGATGATGCCAAACATTGCGTAGTTAATCATGTCCATATAGTTGGAGTCGATACCCTCCGACACTTTTGTAGTGCCATTGTGGTCTTCAATCTCTTTGGTACGCATCAGTTTGGTAAGTATCAAGTCGGTGTAAGACGACACTCTCATCTTGCGCCAAATCTCGTCGTAGTCGTGGTTTTTGCGAAGCATCAACTCGCGAGTTGTGGCCATGTGTTGATCGTAGAGGCTGAGCGCAGTCTTTGCATCAATATCTTTGGCATCGGCAGCGCCTTTTTCGAGCTGTATTAGGCCAATGATGCCATAGTTTACGATGGCGACAAATTCGGGGAGTATCCCCTCGCCTACCATCGAGACGCCTTTTATTTGCAGCGAGCGTATGCGGCTGGCTTTGATGAGTATTTGGTCGGTGATTGACTCAGGGCGCATCAAACGCCATGATGCGCCATAGTCGCTAAGCTTGTTTTCAAATACTTTGCGACACATTTGTATGGCTTGGTCAAATTGCTGATTTGTATCGGACATAGCTATTGGTTCATTTTTGGCAAAGTTAGCAATTATAAGCATTTCTTGCAACAAAAAAGCGGAGGCTGCGCTTGGCAATAAAGCGCAACCTCCGAGGGTTGTATCAAGATTATCTTGTATTAGTATGTTTTTTGGAGCTCTTCGATGCGTTTGAGGTTGGCATCGTCGTTGAGAGTGTAGTAGATAGAGCGCAAAGGAGCCAACGCGTTGTGAGCATTTTCGGGGTCAAGCTCGAGGGCTTTTTCCAAGTAAGGAATGGCCTCTTTATAGAGCGGGTTGATTTGCTCAAAGCGCACTTTGTTGTATTCTTGAGTTGACAGCGACTGGCTTTGGTCGTCGAGCGTCACGGCCATGTTGTAGAGCTGACGGCCGTAGTTGAGGTTGGCGTTTACGTCGTTGGGGTCGTAAGAGAGGGCTTCTTTGTAGCTCTTAGCAGCTTCTTCAAAGTTGCCTTGCACGTCGTAAATCAAACCTTTAGCATAATAAAGGTGAGAGTTAGACGGGTCTTCAGCAATATATTTGTTGAGAAGGCTCATAGCCTCGTCGTATTGCTCGGCTTGAAGTTTGTCGTTGATGATGTAGTTGATGTAGTGGTAGTCTTCTTTGCCATAGAGGGGGTAAGCAATAGTTGCGTATTCGGCCATTTTGTCGGTGCGGTGGAGCTGATAAGCAACGCCGATTGAATAGTCAAACACGTTCTTTTTGTTGTAGCCCAAAGCCATAGCTTCTTCGAAGGCGGTCAGAGCATCATCGAGCTTTTCAGCTTGCCATGCAGCGAGAGCTTTGTTGTAGTAAATCTCGCAGAGCACTGTGTCGGCGGGAGCTTTAGGAGCGTTTACGCCAAGCACCGGGTCGTTGGGAATGCTTGTGTAGAGAGTCCATGCATCGTAAGCACCGGCATAGTCTTGAACACCCCAAAGATAAACGGCTGCGGTGTTGTAGTCGCCATAGTGAGTGTTGATGAGCTTGATGACATCTTTCGAATATTTGGTTTTTACTTTGCCTTTAGCATCTGTCACGGTGTCGTTGGTCAAAGCATTACGGAGATATCCGTAGGAGTTAATCAAGGCGTGGCCCATGGCTTTGTCATCGACTGTTTTGCCGATTTGTTTCATGCCTTGTTGGTTGTCAAAGTAGTCGTAGCCACCTTTACCTGCAACAAACCATGTGTAGGCTTCTTTAGAGCTTTCGGCATCGGTGAACGCCGGTTGAAGTTTTTCAAGGTTGGCGGGATACTTGGTGACATCGCTTTTCATCTGTCGCTCAACATCCTTCACCAGCGAAGTCTGAGCTGTTGCGGTTGCACATGCCAGCAGGCAAAGACCTAAGAGTTGAAACTTTTTCATGTCGTAGTTACTATTATTTAAATGAAAGATTAGATTATTCTTCGTTGTTAGTCTCGTCGTCGACAATCTCTTCGTCGGGTTCAACGTTTTCGGGCATTTCGGGCAGTTGCTCGCCTGTTTCGTCGATAGCCTCGGCCTCTTCTTCAGGGTCGGTTTCTACGCAGCAAACAGAAGCAATCTCGTCGCCACGTTTGTCGAGGTTGATAAGACGCACGCCTTGAGTTGCACGGCCCATAACGCGAATATCGGTGACATTCAAGCGCAATGTGATACCCGATTTATTGATAATGACGAGGTCGTTGTCGTCGTTGACGCTCTTGATGGCAACAAGGTGGCCGGTCTTATCGGTGACGTTGATGGTCTTGACACCTTTACCGCCACGGTTTGTGACGCGATAGTCGTCGAGCAACGAGCGTTTGCCGTAGCCTTTCTCCGAGATTACCATCACGTTGTTGGCGCTCTCTTGGCTCATGCAAATCATGCCTACGATTTCGTCGTCGCCTCCGTCCAAAGTCATGCCGCGAACACCGGTTGATACACGTCCCATTTGACGCACTTTCGACTCATGGAAGCGAATTGCGCGACCATTGCGGTTGGCCATTACGATTTCAGAGTTGCCGTCGGTAAGATCTACGCCAATCACCTGGTCGCCTTCGCGAATGATAATCGCTTTCTTACCTTTGACGTTGATGCGAGCGTATTCCGACAGCGCGGTCTTCTTGATGACGCCTTGGCGTGTAGCAAACACGAGGTTGTGTGAGCGTGTAAACTCTTCGTCGTCGAGCTGCTTGCATTGGATGAAAGCATTGACAGCGTCGCCCGGCTCAATATTGAGCAAGTTTTGGATGGCGCGTCCTTTTGTGGCTTTGCCACCTTCGGGAAGCTCGTAAACTTTAAGCTTGTAAACCAAACCTTTTTGTGTGAAGAAGAGCATGTTGGAGTGCATCGAAGCCGGATAGATATATTCGATGAAGTCTTCTTCGCGAGCTTTGCTGCCACGCGAGCCGACGCCGCCTCTGTTTTGAGCACGGAACTCCGACAATGCTGTGCGCTTGATGTAGCCGAGGTGAGAGATGGTGATAATCATATCGTCGTCGGCATAGAAATCTTCTGCGTTGAAGTCGCCGGCAGTGTAGTCGATTTCGGTTTTACGCTCGTCGCCATAAGTGTCGCGAATTTCGATAAGCTCTGATTTGATGAGCTCGCGACATACATGGTCGTCGTTGAGAATTTCTTGCAAGTGTGCAATGATTTTTTCAAGTTCTTCGTAGCGAGCACGAAGTTTGTCTTGTTCCAGTCCGGTAAGTTGTTTCAATCTCATTTCGACGATAGCCGTTGTTTGCACGTCGGTGAGGTTGAAACGAGCAGCCAAAGCAGTTTTTGCAGCTTCGGTTGATTCCGATGAGCGGATAATATGTATTACTTCGTCGATATTCTGTGACGCGATAATTAAGCCCTCGAGGATGTGGGCCTGATTTTGTGCTTCGTTGAGTTCGAATTTTGTGCGACGAATCACTACTTCGTGACGGTGGTCAATAAATGCTTGCAACAGCTCTTTGAGGTTGAGCAATTTAGGACGTCCGTTAACCAGGGCAACATTGTTTACGCTAAATGAAGCTTGAAGTTGCGTCATCTTGTAGAGCTTGTTGAGCACTACATTGGCATTGGCATCGCTCTTGAGCTTGATGACAATACGCATACCTTCGATGTTACTTTCGTCATTGAGGTCGGCGATTCCGTCGATTTTCTTCTCCGTTACGAGTTCGGCGATATATTTGATAAGCTCTGCTTTGTTTACTCCATAAGGAATCTCAGTTGCTACGAGAGTCTCATGGTCGCCGTTGGTCTCAATTTCTACTTTAGCGCGAATGATTATGCGACCACGGCCGGTTTCAAACGCTTCTTTTACGCCGTTGTAGCCGTAGATAGTGCCACCTGTGGGGAAGTCGGGGGCGCTTATATATTGCATCAATTCGGGAATTGTCAACTCAGGATTGTCAATCAGCGCCACGCAAGCGTTGATTGATTCGGTGAGGTTGTGAGGCGGCATATTGGTTGCCATGCCGACAGCAATACCCGAGGCACCGTTTACCAACAGGTTGGGGAATCTCGTTGGGAGCACCAACGGTTCTTTGCGTGAGTTGTCATAGTTGGGCTGGAAGTCGACGGTGTCTTTGTCGATATCGGCCAACATTTCTTCGCCTATTCTGCGCAGACGCACCTCGGTATAACGCATAGCAGCCGCTGAGTCGCCGTCGACCGAACCAAAGTTACCTTGTCCGTCAACCAATGTATAACGCAGCGCCCAAGGTTGAGCCAAACGTACTACGGTGCCGTAGATTGAGGAGTCACCGTGGGGGTGATATTTACCCATCACTTCACCGACGCAGTTGGCCGATTTTTTATAGGGGTGGTTTGATGTGTTGCCCATTTCGTTCATACCGAACAATACGCGGCGGTGGACAGGTTTAAGACCGTCGCGAACGTCGGGCAGGGCACGAGATACAATCACCGACATCGAATAGTCGATGTAGGCCGATTTCATCTCGTTTTCGATGTTAATCTTGAGTATTCGATCGTCTTCTAACATTATAATGATATGTTTATTAGTCAGATATTGTTAAAATCAGCGCCAAGTTGCGCTTTTTTATTAATTCCACGTTAAATATTGAACAAAGATACGATTTTTTCATTGAAAAAGAGTAATTTTGAGTAGGCTAATTTCTCGATTGCTAAGTTTTATTAACATTATTATATTGAGCCTTGAGCATCCGTAGCTGATTGCCACCGATTATTTGGCACAGTAATTGCTTGATAAGGTAGTATAATATTATCAACCACGTATATTTGAATGGATATCACTTTCTCAAACGATCTAAAAATAACGCTTGAAAACAGCCGCAAACAAGCTGTGCGTCACAACAATGCCGTTGTCTCGCCGGCCCACCTTTTGTTGGCTATGATTCAAGACCCATCGTCGAAGGTAAGCAAGTTGATGGAACGCATCGCTAAGAACGTCTCGGTTTATCAGCTCCAACAACAACTCGATAACAACCTCTTCGACTCTGAGCCTCACACCGATGGCGAACTTTCAATAAGCGAACTCGCCAACCGCTTGGTTAAGCTCTCTGTCCTCGAAGCTCGTATGCTCAAAAGCGATACGGTCGATGTCGAGCACCTATTGATGGCTATTTTCCACAATCAGGAGGTAAAAGGCATGCCTTTTATCGCGCCATTCATCGAGGCCGGCATCAGCTATGAGTCGCTGTTGGCATCGATTAAAGATTGCTATGACCTACCCCAAGGCGGAGGTGGTTTTGGCGCTGAAGACCTCGAAGACGATGATGACGAAGACGATCGTCCGCGTCAGTCGCCAAGCGATAATAAACAACAGCCTCGTCCGTCAAAATCAAACACCGGCGACACTCCGGCTCTTGACAAATTTGGCAATGACATGACAAAATTGGCCGAAGAAGGACGCCTCGACCCCGTTATCGGTCGCGATGTTGAAATCGAACGATTGGCGCAAATCTTGAGCCGTCGCAAGAAAAACAACCCCGTGCTGATTGGCGAACCCGGCGTCGGTAAATCGGCAATCGTCGAGGGCTTGGCTTTGCGCATCGTACAACGCAAAGTGTCGCGAATTTTGTTTGACAAGCGAGTAATATCGTTGGATATGGCTTCGCTCGTCGCCGGTACAAAATATCGTGGACAGTTTGAAGAACGACTCAAATCGATTCTCAACGAGTTGGCCAAGAACGACAATGTCATCTTGTTTATTGATGAATTGCACACTATCGTTGGCGCCGGTAATGCTGCCGGCACTATGGATGCAGCCAACTTGCTGAAACCCGCTTTGGCTCGTGGCGAAATACAATGCATAGGCGCCACAACCCTCGATGAATATCGCAAAAATATCGAGAAAGACGGCGCTTTGGAACGCCGTTTCCAAAAGGTCATGGTCGAGCCTACTTCGGCCGAGGAAACACTCGCTATCTTGACCAATATTAAAGATAAATACGAATCTCACCATAATGTCACCTACACCCCTGAAGCTATCGAAGCTTGTGTGTCGTTGACCGAACGATATATTTCCGACCGCAATTTCCCCGACAAGGCTATTGATGCCATGGACGAGGCCGGCTCACGTGTGCACGTCACCAATATCGTAGTCCCTGAGGAGATTGAAAATCTCGAAAAAGAGATTGCCGAAGCTGCCGAAGCCAAACTTAAAGCTGCTCAATCACAAAACTTTGAGAGCGCGGCAGCTCATCGCGATAGAGAGCAAAAACTCCGCAGCTCGCTTGAAGAAGCTAAAGAAAAATGGGCTCAACATCTCAATGACCATCGCGAGATTATCGACGAAGACAAGGTTGCTGAAGTAGTGGCTATGATGACCGGCGTGCCGGTGCAACGTGTAGCTCAAGCCGAAGGCAGCCGACTCAAAGCAATGGCTCCTGAATTGAAAAATGTAATCATCGGCCAGGATGGCGCTATTGATAAAATCGTAAAAGCTATTCAACGCAACCGCGTTGGTCTTAAAGACCCCAACAAGCCTATCGGCACTTTCATGTTCCTCGGCCCAACCGGTGTCGGTAAGACTCATCTGGCAAAGAAATTGGCTGAATACCTGTTCGATTCTGCTGATGCGCTTATTCGCATTGATATGAGCGAATATATGGAAAAATTCACGGTGTCGCGACTCGTAGGTGCACCTCCCGGATATGTTGGCTATGAGGAAGGCGGACAGCTGACCGAGAAAGTGCGTCGTCACCCCTACTCTGTTGTCTTGCTCGACGAGATTGAAAAAGCTCATCCCGACGTGTTCAACCTCTTGCTTCAAGTGCTCGATGAAGGCCGTCTCACTGATAGTCTTGGTCGCAAAGTAGATTTCAAAAACACGCTGATTATCATGACCTCAAACATCGGCACACGTCAGCTCAAAGACTTTGGCTCGGGCGTTGGTTTCACTACGCAAGCTATCGACAAGGAATATTCCCACGGCGTTCTCCAAAAAGCGCTCAACAAGGCTTTCGCCCCCGAGTTCCTCAATCGTATCGACGATATCGTGATGTTCGACTCGCTCGACAAAGAGGCAATCTACAAGATTATTGATATTGAACTTGCCGGATTCTACAAGCGTATCGATTCTCTCGGTTACAAACTCGACATTTCCGACGCTGCCAAAAACTTCATCTCAGAGAAAGGCTACGATCAGCAATTCGGAGCTCGCCCATTGAAGCGCGCTATCCAGAAATATCTCGAAGATGCATTGGCCGAACTGATTATCGACGCTACAATTGCCGTCGGCGACACAATCAAGGTCGACCTAAGCGAAGATGGCAAGGATATCGTCACATCTATAGTTCACCCCGAATCTTCTGCCGATAGCTGAAAAAATGTCATAAAGTTTAACAAAAATGTCATGCTCTCGGGCATGGCATTTTTTTTGTTATTTGTTGTAGGTGTGACGAGGTTGCATATCTCCCTTGTCACCTTAAAACAGATTTACAACAACTCTAAAGAAATAGATTTACTATGCAAAAAGGAACAATCGGGGTTACAACCGAGAACATCTTCCCCGTTATCAAAAAATTCTTGTATAGCGACCACGAAATCTTTCTTCGCGAATTGGTGGCCAATGCCATTGATGCCACCCAAAAAATGAAAACCTTATCATCGTTTGGCGACTTTAAAGGCGCGCTCGATGATATGAATGTCAAAGTGACAGTCGATAAAGCCGCAGGGACATTGACTGTTTCCGACCATGGTATCGGTATGACTGCCGACGACATCGACAAATACATCAACCAAATCGCCTTTTCAGGCGCCGAAGAGTTCCTCAAAAAATATAAAGATCAAGCCAATGCCATCATCGGCCACTTTGGCTTGGGCTTCTACTCAGCCTTCATGGTAGCTAAGAAAGTCGAAATCGTTTCATTGTCTTATAAAGAAGGCTCAAAAGCCGTCAAATGGCAATGCGACGGCTCTCCCGAGTTCACCATGGAAGAGACCGACAAGGCCGAGCGCGGTACTGATATAATCCTCTATATCGACGACGACAACAAAGAATATCTCGAGCAGAATGCCATCATCGGTTTGCTGCGCAAATATTGTCGCTTCCTCCCCGTGCCAGTCATCTGTGGC
This sequence comes from uncultured Barnesiella sp., assembly GCA_964490275.1. GTDB lineage: Bacteria > Bacteroidota > Bacteroidia > Bacteroidales > Muribaculaceae > JAGBWK01. Next base: position 1,489 of record CAZBBL010000036.1, on the reverse strand, counting down.
AAGGAGACTGAGTGGAAAGATGGCAAACAAGTCGAAACCGACAAAGACAACGTCATCAATATCACGCAGCCGGCATGGCTTAAGAAACCCGCCGATTTGACCGACGAAGACTATCTGAAATTCTACCACGAGTTGTATCCCGGCCAAGACGACCCCCTGTTTTGGATTCACCTCAATGTCGACTACCCCTTCACATTGACCGGCATTCTTTTCTTCCCCAAGATTAAAAACAATATCGAGGTCACAAAAAATCGCATCCAACTCTATTGCAACCAAGTGTTTGTTACCGACTCTGTCGAAGGTGTCGTCCCCGAATTTATGATGCTGCTTCAGGGCGTTATTGATTCTCCCGACATCCCCTTGAATGTGTCTCGTTCTTATCTCCAAAGCGACTCTGCCGTTAAAAAGATTTCGGGATATATTACCAAGAAGGTGGCTTCGCGTCTCGAAGATATCTTCAAGACAAATCGTCAAGATTTCGAAAACAAATGGGACGATATCAAAATATTTATCGAATATGGCATGTTGACCGACGAGAAGTTCCGCGACGCAGCCCTCAAATTCTTGCTCCTCAAAGACACCGACGATAAATATTTCACCCTCGACGAGTACAAAACGCTCATCGAAGCCAACCAAACCGACAAAGATTCGTCGCTAATCTACCTCTACGCAACCGACCCCGTTGCTCAATACAACTATATCAAAGCTGCTACCGATAAGGGCTACGACGTGTTATTGATGGACAGCCAACTCGACAGCCACTTCGTCGGCATGCTCGAATCGAAACTCGAGAAGAGCCATTTCGTACGTGTCGACAGTGATATCATTGACAATCTTATTCGCAAAGCCGATAAGAAGCAAGCCGATCTTACAGCGTCTCAGCGCGACATCATGTCAACCCTCTTCCAATCCCAAATTCCGACAGTCGACAACGCCAATTTCATCGTCTCATTTGAGTCGCTGACCGCCGACGACGCTCCTGTTGTAATTACTCAAAACGAGTATATGCGACGCATGAAGGAGATGGCTGCACTGCAGCCCGGCATGAGCTTCTATGGCGAACTACCCGATAGCTACAACATGATTGTAAACGTCGAGCATCCTGTCGTAGCTCGCGTTAAAGCTGCTGCCGACGATGCCCTCTCCAACGAAGTAAAACCGCTGCTTGAGAAGATTGATGCAAACAACGCTCAAATCTCTAAGATTCGCGACGACGCCAAAGGTGAAAAACTCAGCGACGAAGCTCATAAATTGGTCGACACTCTCGAAGCTGAGGTTAATGACGCTCGCAAATCAATGACCGACGCCATCAGCAACTACGCCAAGACTCAGCCTCTGGTTAAACAGCTTATCGACCTCGCTCTGCTCGGCAACGGATTGCTCAAAGGCCAACAACTTAGCGAGTTTATTGCTCGTTCCGTACAATTATTATAATCCGTCTAAGGTAGAAAACAAAAGAAACGGCGTTCATTTCTGAGCGCCGTTTCTT
>CAZBBL010000035.1:0-14863 GCA_964490275.1 uncultured Barnesiella sp. | reverse complement strand
TCTTGGATAGTTCGCGCTTTGCCGACCAGCCCAAAAGTTTCTGCTCCTCAGCCTTTAAACGTTGGAACTCCTTGACAATGTAGATTTTAAACTCCGGACTAATCCACATCGCGAACTCAAAGGCAATGTCCTTATGAGCATACGTTCCGCCATATCGTCCGGCTTTGGCTTGTAAACAAATTGCATTTGTTCGAGCGACAAATTCCTTGACGCTGATTTTGAAGCTGTTTAATCCGGCTTGATTTCTAATTGTGGCGAATTCGCCATAATTAAAATTGGGGTTATACACCTTTTCCCATATGCCGATGAACTCAAGCGTATTTCTATTGCGGAGCCAATCGGTGATGAAGAAGTCTCCGTCCTTGGCACGAAGCATATCAGTCAAACAGATGTAATCCTCTCCGTTGACATTAATGACCGTCACCTCTGTATCTTTTACGATAATTTTTGCCATTGCGTTATGTGGTATCAGTTTAACTTACTTATGAAGACTTACTTTATTAAAAAGTGATCACTACATTTGTAGTGTTGACTCCCGGTAGCCCTTGCTATCGGGTTTAGTTTTTTTATAAGGCAAAGATAATGAATAGGTTTGTGACAACCAAGGTCTAAAACAACAATCCGACGATATCTCTACAACAAAACCTTTGAGGGAGGTGGGCACATGCGACTACCTCTCGGCACTCGAATGATTTTGCATTTGCTACCGAGGAGACGCTCGCTGCGCTCGACCGGGCAGACCTTCGCTATCGCTCAGTTTCTGCTCGGTTAACTACAAGTTCGTCGCTCTCGCGACGATATTCTATTGGTTTATAAGCGATTGCGATGGTGGCGGGCGAAATGAATTTCGCCCCTACATCGTGGGTGGAAGCCGTTGAAATAGAAGGCTATGCAGTTGGCAAGAAATCGGCGTCCTCAACGGACGCCACGGTCATGATGAAAGCCTCTGAGAATGAGGCGATTGAGGGGGCGGGCGAAATGAATTTCGCCCCTACAAACATGGCGCTATCAACCGGGGTCTTGGAAGCGACAAAATAACTGCCGAAGGTTTCGCAATCTCCGGCAGTCGTTTTCGGGAAAATTAGTGAATGTTGAGTATCTTCTTATGCTGAGAATTTGCTGTTCACGAGTCGTTCGTTTCAAAATCCCATTCCGAAGAAACGTGGTTGGCATGTCTTACTCATGCCATACGGTTTGGGGCGATTATCGACACTAAAACGCTTTTCAAACGTTATTAGTTCAAGTAGGCACGATTTTTGCAACTCTACTAACAGTATATATACCTAATGAAAAATACACTCGCATTATGAACCGACATTTAGATTTTCGACATATCACGGTCGACGACATCACTACGTTGCGGCCTCTGCTTGCAAACTCGGGCTACCGCTCGTGTGACTACACTATCGGTGGCTTGCTTTTATGGGCCGACTATCTCAACTATAGCTACTGTGTATGCGACGGCACGCTCTTCGTCATGGGCCTTAGCGAGGCCGACACTGCCAGTCGGGCCTTCTCGCTGCCCATCGGCCCTATGCCTATGGCCGAGGCTTTGGATTTAATCGACGACTATTGCCTCAGGCACGATATTGCTATGCGTTTTTCGGCTATTCCCGAGCAATGCGTCGAATCGCTGACGGCCCTGCGCCGATTTAAAGTTACGGAATTGGCCGACTGGGCCGATTATATCTACGACATTGATGCGTTGGCAACCCTCGCCGGCAAGAAGCTCGGCAAAAAGCGCAACCACGTCAATCGCTTCTTTGCCGACAACCCTGATGCTTACACTCTACCTATTACCGTCGACAACGCTCCTGAGATAGTAGAAGCTTTCACGTCGTGGTCGGCCGACAATGGTTCGGCCTCGGCCGCTGCCGAACGCCAAATGACGCTCAACGCGCTGCTCAACATCGACAAATACCAATTTGAGGGTCTGGCTCTTTACGGCGCCGACCAAAGGGTAGCAGCCTTCACGCTCGGCGAGGTAATCGCCGACACGCTCTATGTGCATATCGAAAAGATGGACCACAGCATCACCGGTGCCGGCGAAACCGTCAACAAGCTGTTTGCCGAGCATATAGCGAGCCTCTATCCGGGCGTAAGATACGTCAATCGCGAGGATGATGCCGGCGACCCCGGGTTGCGAAAAGCCAAGCTGTCGTATTGTCCGACAACCATGCTACGCAAGTTTGATTTGAGGATGTAGGCGTTTACTTGGCGCGTGTCACACAGAATACGCCCAAGAAAATCAGTGCCGTGGCTGCAATCTTCACTTCGCCAAACACTGCCAACGACATTGCCGCTGCCAACAGCGAGGAGGTGACGGGCTGGAAGTAGGTGTACATCGCCACGACCGTAGGCTTCAAACGGCGCTGTGAATAGGGTATAAGCAGATAGCTGATAAATGTAGCGAACACTACTACATAGGCTATTTCGAGCACTGTCGTAGGGGTCACCGCCGCCCAGTCGGCAGCCACCAATTCGGGTATGGTAAACGGTATGTAGGTAATCGTGGAGAAGAGAAACATCCACTTCATCAAAGTGAACGGCGAATAGCGCTGTATCACTCCGCGGAACATCACATAATAGATGGCGGCACACATCTGTGCTCCGAGACACATAGCGTCGCCCAATGCAGGGTTGGTAGCCACGGCCGACGAGGTGCCGCCTCCGGCTACCATCAGCAAAGCGCCACCGATACCCAACGCTACGCCCAGCACCTTGAGCCACGTCAGCGGCATTTTGATAAATATCGTGGCAAATATGAGGGTAAAAACCGGGGTAGTGGTACTCATCACGGCCGAGTCGACCGGCGTAGTAAAGCCAATACCAATGATATACAATCCCTGGTTGGCGCTTATCATCAATACCGAGGCCAGCAGCAGCTTAAAATAGTCGCCCCTCGCGACTTTCTCGCGGGGGGCAACATTATGGGGTAGGATTTGGCCCAACACTATGAATAGGAGCGTGCCTCCGAGGATACGGATGGCTGAGAGGGCAACCGGCGAGATGGCGCCGGTTTGGAGTATGCCTTTGGCGATGGGCGACATTAAGCCCCAGACCATGTTGGCAAACAGCATGGCGAGATGTCCGCGCCACGCTCCTTTGGTGTTGGCGGTCACTTGAGCGACCATTCGAAACCGTCCTTAGTGTCTTTTACATCAAAACCGATGCGCGACAAACCGTCGCGGATGGCATCGCTCGTAGCCCAATCTTTGTTGGCTTTGGCCTTGGCACGAATCTCCAACAACAGATCGACAGCATCTTCAAAAGGCTTCATAGCCGATGAGTTGCCGCCGTCGACCATATCGTCGCGCATACCCAAAATCTTAAACAAGAAGGTGTCGAAAAGATTGCGCAGGTTGTCGATGTCGGCTTGAGTAGCCGTAGCGTGGCCATCTTTGATTTTGTTGACTATTGAGCAAGCTTCAAACAGGTGAGCGATGACAATCGGGGTATTCAAATCGTCGTCGAGAGCCTCATAGCATTTTTCTTCGAGGGTTGCGACGTCGGCTGCGACGGTCGACGTTTGCGATGCGCTGAGTTCGGCAATGCGACGATAGCCTTCGAGCATGCGTTTGAGGGCTTTTTCAGAGGCTTGGAGCGCTTCGTTGGAGAAGTCGACAGTGCTGCGATATTGAGCTTGGAGCATGAAGAAACGGATGGTCATAGGCGAATAAGCTTGAGTCAGCAGCGGATGTGAACCGGTGAAGAACTCGTCGAGCGTGATAAAGTTGCCCAACGACTTACCCATTTTCTGGCCTTTGATTGTAATCATGTTGTTGTGCATCCAATAGCGCACGGCGTCGTGGCCGTTGTGAGCCACCGACTGAGCTATCTCACATTCGTGGTGGGGGAACTTCAAGTCCATGCCACCGCCGTGGATGTCAAACTGCTCGCCGAGGTATTTTTCGCCCATGGTAGAGCATTCCAAGTGCCATCCGGGGAAGCCTTCGCTCCAGGGCGATGGCCAGTGCATGATATGCTCGGGTGCAGCCTTTTTCCAGAGGGCAAAGTCGGTAGGATTGTGTTTCTCGCTCTGTCCGTCGAGGTCGCGAGTTTCGCTCAGGAGCTCGTCGATATTGCGGCCTGAGAGCTTGCCATAGTTGTGGTCGCGATTGTATTTTGGCACGTCGAAATAGACTGAGCCTTCGCTGACATAGGCATAGCCGCTGTCGAGGATTTTTTTGATATACTCGATTTGCTCGATAATGTGGCCCGAAGCGTGGGGTTCAATCGACGGTGGGAGCACGTTTAGCCGAGCCATAGCGTCGTGGTAGCGATTGAGATAGTGTTGCACTACCTCCATCGGTTCGAGCTGCTCGAGGCGAGCTTTCTTTGCGATTTTGTCTTCGCCGTCGTCGGCGTCATGCTCTAAATGGCCCACGTCGGTGATGTTGCGCACATAGCGCACCTTGTAGCCGAGATGTTGCAGATAGCGGAAGAGCACGTCGAAAGTGACGGCGGGACGAGCGTGGCCTAAATGGCCGTCGCCGTAAACTGTCGGGCCACAAACATACATCCCGACCCTCTGCGGGTCGAGCGGCTTGAATAGTTCTTTGCGGCGCGACAGCGAATTGTAGATTGTCAGATAGTTGGGACGTATCATTGTTTTAGCTGTAAGTTGCGAAGATATATATTAAGCTTGGAAGGGGTTGGGGATATCGCTGCCACCGTTGCCGTTGCCACCATTGGCGGGCTGTTTGTGACGGATTTCGCCAAAGTTGCTTTCGTAGCGTTGCACGTTTTCGCGGATAGCGAAGAGCAGGTTTTTGAAGTTTTCGGGGGTCATGATGACGCGGCTTTGCACGCGAGCTTGGGGCATATTGGGAGCTACGGTGATAAAGTCGAGGAAAAATTCGTTGGGAGAGTGAGAAATCACTGCGAAGTTGGAGTAGTGACCTGAAGCTACTTCGGGGGGAAGCTCTATTTTGATTTCTTTTTTGTCGTTAGCCATTGTAGTAAGTTTTTGATGGATTAATTAATTAATTTATTTGCACTACGATGCGCCGTCGGCATCGCTATCCTCGCTAAAGGATGCAACAAAGATACATCTTTTTTTTCACCTACCCTATCAATTTTATTATTTCTGCATCAATAACGGTGCAATTAGCTATACTTCAACGCCATAAAAAAGCAAATAGCGCTCTACCCGGGTGAGATAGAGCGCCATCTGCTATTGTCTTAGTATTGTACTTATCGTTTGATTACGACCTTAGAGGGGGTGACAGAGTTCCACGCCAAGGCGATAGTCAATCGTTTGTTTTTGGCATCGTATTTAAAGTTGGCTTTGCGGTTGTCAATGGTGACGTTAGCGGGCTTTGTATCAACGTTGTAGACTTCGAGCGAGATTGCTTTTTTGGTCTGCGACGGGGTGTAGTCGGCCGAGCCTTTTTCGGCAGCGATGTCGATGGTGATAGCGTCGGCTGTAGCGTCGCCTTCGAAGCGTATCAGTTGATAGCGGCCCTCGGCCAGTGTGGTCGGGGTAGTCAAATCATCTTCATAAATCAGGCCGTCGCTTTTGCCCTCAACGGGATAGTAGCGCACGGTGTAGGCCGATGTTTTATAGTCGACGGTGCTGTTCATCTTATAGTCGGCGCGAGGGATAAAGGCTCCGGCTCTAACAAACAGGGGCAATACCGACAGTGGCGTGGCGTAAGTGACGGTGTCGCCGCCGTTGTAGATGTTGGCGGGGTTGGCCATGTCGAGCCATTTACCGGAGGGGATAACCACGCGGCGGCTCGATGTGTCGGGAGTCAAAACCGGGGCTACCATGATGTCGCGGCCCCACAGATATTGATCGTCGACGGTGTCGGTCAGCGAAGCGTCGGCATCGTAGAATCCGATAGGACGTACCAGTGGCATACCGTTGGCCGAGTTGTCGTAGGCTAATGTATAGTTGTAGGGGAGCCAAGCATAGCGCTCTTTAATCAGCGGCAGAATGATGTCTTGCTGCTCGGGGTAATTGTAGGGTTCGGCGTAGAATGGAGCGTGGGTGCGCAACGTAGGTGTAAACAAGCCTACTTGCAACCATCTGACATACATTTCGGGATTTTTGGGGTGAGAGGGGTCGATAGCAAAACCGCCTACGTCGTGGCTCATATAGCCCAAGCCGCTGAGACCGGCATTGAGCATGATAGGCATCTGAGCTTGCAAGCCTTGCCATGTGCGAGCCACGTCGCCCGACCATGGGAACACGTTGTAGCGCTGCAGGCCTACCGTGCCGGCTCGCATCAGTGTCATCAGTCGGCGATTGGGATACTCTTTGGCATACATTTCGGAGATGATGCTTGCCCAATCGTTGCCATAGATGTTGTGATAGCGACGTGCAGTTTTACCGTTGAAGTGGACGAGCGAATCGGGGTGAGCTTCAGGCTCGCCGAGGTCTCCCCACCAGCCGATGACGCCGTCGTCGGTGAGCGAGTGGTAGCGGTCAGAGAGCCATTGACGTGTGCCGGGGTTTGACACGTCGAACATGCCGCCTTGGCCTACCCAGATGGTGACGGTGCCGGTGTTGCCGGTGCTGTCGTTGACGAAGTAGCGGCGAGCGCTCAGGTCGTTATAGTTGTCGATGCCCAGGCCGTTGGTGAGCACAAAGGGTTCGGAGATGATGACGGTGTTGACGTTTTTCTTTTTGAGCTTGGCCAACATATCTTTATATGTGGGGAAAGCTTTTGTATCCCAGTCGAGGCGGCCCATATCTTGCTCGCGGCCAAACCAATAGAGGTCGAGCACGATACCGTCGAGCGGATAGCCGGCACGTTGCAGTGTGTCGACTGCGCCAAGCGCTTCTTTTTCGGTGCGATAGCCGTAGCGCGAGGTGATATAGCCCATTGCCCAAAGCGGGGGCAGGGGCTGACGTCCGGTCAGTTCCGACAAGTTTTTGATTACGTCGGCCATCGAGGTAGCGCCGTTAATGAAGTAGTAGTTTATCGGTTCGTCGGTCTCGGAGATATATTCAATAGGGTTTGAGACAACCATTTTGGCCGTGGCATAGTCGTCGAAAAGCAGGGCATAGCCGTTAGACGATATTAGCAGCGGCATAGTGATATTCATTTGGCTTGCGCGGGGGTCGCCTTTGCCGTAGCCATAGGTGGCACGGTTGTACATCTTGAGCGTGTCGCCGACAAAGTTGTAGGCATGGCCACGTTCGCCACCGCCGTAGAACGATTGACGGCCGGTTGTGGCGAGGCTCAAAGAGGTGGCGCCGTCGGCCGAGGGGCGGCAACCGTTGTCGCTAATCATGCGACCGGGGCCGGCATTGATGCTGACAGCGCCCGAAGCGTTGTCGATAGTAGCCGTAACGCCACCTGAGGTGACGATTGTCGGACGCTGATAGTCGGTGATGGCGCGAGCATCGTCGGCCGAATATTTCACCGCTACGGTAGTGCGCGATTGCGGAGCGCTGACACCTGCCGGAGCGTTGGTCACTTTAAGTATGTTGCCATTGAGGGCAGTCACAGAGACCGTGCGCGGGTTGTCGCCGTCAGTAGTCACCGAGACCGTGCGCTGAGCGTGGGCGCCAAAAGCGACGAGAGCTAAAGAGGCGATCAGGAGCTTATAGTTTTTCATTTTGTATGGTGTGATGGTTAATAATTTCGCTGATGCAAATTTACATAAAAAATTATTACCTTTGCATTATCTTACATATAATAATATTATGATTAAATGCTGGATTGAGGCTATGCGCCTCCGCACACTCCCCGTTTCTATCTCGGGCGTCATCGCTGCTTCGGCGCTGGCCTCGTTGTCGGGACGATTCTTGCTGACTCCTGCCCTGCTCTGCTTAGTATTTGCAGTGCTGGCTCAAATAGCTTCAAATTTTGCCAACGAATATTTCGACTACCGCGCCGGCGCTGACAAGCCCGGGCGTGTAGGGCCGCGACGCGGTGTCACCGAGGGCGACATCTCGCCCCGCGCCATGCTCGTCGCCGCCATCGCCACCATGGCCGTGGCCTGTGCCATAGGTCTTACGCTCATCAGCTATGGCGGCTGGCAAATGATTATCGTGGGCGTCATCATTGCGTTGGGTGCCTTTGCTTACTCGGCCGGCCCATATCCGCTGTCGCGACACGCCTTGGGCGAGGCTGCCGTGATTGTATTCTTCGGCATCGTGCCCGTCGCTACAACATACTATCTCATGGTTGGTGAGCTGCCTACGTCGGTGATACTCTTCGGCTTCAGCATCGGTTTGATGGCTGCCAACATACTCGTAGTCAACAACTATCGCGACTATGCCGACGACTATGCTGCCGGCAAAGAAACGTTGGTCACCAAATTTGGCCGCGCCACCGGCACATCGCTCTATCTGCTCAACGGATTTATGGCCATGGCCATTATGAGTCCGCTCTATCTGGTGTTGCCGCTTTGGGCCGCTCTCGCTCCGCTGATTTATCTGGTTTTGCACACAATGCTCTGGATACAGATGCAACGTCGCGACGGCTCTGCGCTCAACCCGCTGCTGGGGCTTACGGCAATGAACATGCTGCTGTTTACAGTGTTGTTTGCTATGACGGCTTCGCTTATCCAACCGCTCTAAGACAATGGCTCAACCGATAATAACCCTCCATAGCGACCTGCTCCACTATCGCGGAGTCAGCCTCTCCAACCCCCATCACGCCGTTGTCGGCCCGGGATTGGTGGCCATCGTCGGCGCCAATGGCTCGGGCAAGTCGACGCTCTGCGAAATCATCGAGAAGGGTTGGAATTTCCGCACCAACCGTATCAGCTGCAACATCGACTACCCCTCGATAAAGAAAATACAATTTTCGGATATCCACTCCCTATCGGGCATGAAGGTGGAATATTACCAACAGCGCTACGAGTCGTCTATGAACGACGAGGTGCCAACCGTTGGCGAAATCTTTGCCGAAAACATCCATACCGAGCGTTGGGCTATGCTCTGCGACTTGTTTAAGCTCTATGCCATCGAGAAAAAGCATATCAACTTTCTCTCCTCGGGCGAACTGCGCAAGCTGCTCATCATCAATGCACTGGCTCAACCTGTCGACGTGCTCATCCTCGACAACCCTTATATTGGCCTCGACGCCCCGTCGCGCGCCGTGCTCAACGAGGCCCTCGACGCTCTCGCCGCCAAAGATGTCACCATCATACTTCCCGTAGCCAACCCCGACGATATCCCCGACCACGTCAACTCTATCATCACCATGTCTAACATGGAGGTGGGCCAACCCATCACCGACATACCAAGCATAGCCAATATGCGTCAATCGCTCGGACTGATGTTTGACTACGCTATCGATATGTCGCTCATACCCGCGCCACCCACGCGCGACTGCGAGCCGCTCAACACTATCCTCAAGATGGAAAATTGTTGCGTGAAATATGGTCGCCAAACCGTCATCGACGACATCTCTTGGGAAGTTGCCGACTGCCAAAACTGGGCCCTCACCGGCCCCAACGGTTCGGGCAAGTCGACCTTGCTGAGCCTCATCTGCGCCGACAATCCCCAAGCCTACAACAACCGCCTGACGCTCTTCGACCGCCGTCGCGGCTCAGGCGAATCAATCTGGGACATCAAGCGACGCATCGGCTATATTTCTCCCGAAATGAGCCTCCACTTCAACCCTGCCGGCAACGTCGCTACTATCGTCGCTCAAGGTCTCAACGACACTACCGGCGTATTTATCACACTCAAACCCGGCCAACTCGACTTGGCTATGCGTTGGCTCAACATACTCCATCTGGAGCATCTCACCGAACGCCAATTTTCGACTCTATCGACCGGCGAGCGACAAATGGTGTTGCTGGCTCGCACACTGATTAAGCAACCTCGCTTGCTGATTTTAGACGAACCGTTCCACGGCCTCGACTATGCTCGCGCTCGTGCCATACGCGCCGTTATCAATCATCTGGCCGCTCGCGCCAAAGAGCGCTCCGACCTATATCCCATGACGCTCATCTTCGTAAGCCACTATGCCTCGGAGATGCCCGAATGTATCACCTTCACCAAGACGCTCCAAAAGCGCCAACCCGCGCTATGATTTTATCATCACTACAGATAACCAACTTCAAAAATATTGCCGAAGCCTCGCTGGAGTTCAGCCCCAATGTCAACGCCCTGCTCGGACGCAACGGCATGGGCAAGAGCAACCTGCTCGACGCTATCTACTACCTGAGCTTTTGCAAAAGCTTCTCGGGCATGACCGACCGTCAGCTCATACGCGCCGACGAGCAGTTTGCCATGATGAAAGCCTCTTACCTGCGTCGCGACCAGGTAGAGGAGCTCTCGGTCGGACTCGCGCCCGGGCGACGCAAATCTTTCAAGCGCCAAGGCAAAGAATATCAGCGCATAAGCGCCCACATCGGCGCCTTCCCCTTAGTGTTGGTATCGCCCCGCGACATAGATATCGTAGCCGGAGCCTCCGACGAGCGTCGTCGCTTCATCGACATCCTCATCTCGCAGGCCGACTCGGTCTACCTCGACCACCTCATGCGCTACAACAACGCTTTGCAACAGCGCAACCGCCTGTTGCGCGACCATGTCGACAACCGCGACCTCTACCTTGCCGTCGAAGCCTCGATGTGCTTCGCTGCACAATATATCACCGAGCGCCGTCAAATGATGGCCGACAAATTTGCCGACATCTTCTCGCGCCACTATCACGACATCGCTCGCACCGATGAAACGCCACGTCTGAGCTACGCCTCACAAATGTTGCGCGACAACGCCTCGATGGAGCAACTGCTCGAGCGCGCCCGTCAACGCGACGAAATACTGGGCCACACTACCGTAGGCCCCCACCGCGACGACCTCGACCTTACCCTCGACGATATGCCGGTGAAAACCACCGCCTCGCAGGGTCAATCCAAGACATTTACCATCGCTATGCGCATGGCTCAATATGAATTTCTCCACGACGCTACCGGCATGAAGCCCTTGCTGCTGCTCGACGACATCTTCGATAAACTCGACGCCAACCGCGTCGCCAACATCGTCGACATCGTCAACCGCGACATCTTCGGACAAATCTTCATCACCGACACCAATCGCGATCACCTCGACTCTATCATGAAGCTCTCAGGCGCCGACTATCGCCTTTGGGAAGTGGCCGACGGACACTTCTACCCCATCAACAGTCAACAACAATGAAACGCGTTGAGCCCAAATTAGTTAAAGATATTATCGACCAAGCCCTCTACAGCGGCGACAACTCGCGCAAAGCCCTCGAGCAGCGTGCCTCCTACCTATGGCCCGAAGTGGTTGGCAGCGGTGTCAACCGCTACACCCTGCGTCGCTACGTAGCCGACGGCGTGCTCCACGTCTACCTCACCAGCGCGCCGCTCAAAAACGAGCTCTCCTACTGTCGCGACAGCATCATCAAATCTATCAACGAAATTATCGGCTCAGACGTCATCAGCGCTATCGAAATACATTGAGCATTTCTCTCACGCTTAAAAGCCTATGCAACAATGAAACAGCCTATCAACCTACCGCAATGCCCCAACCCCAAGGTGCCGCAAGCCGACGCCCCATTCTACCACCTGATTCCTCTCCAAATAAGATTTAACGACATCGACATCCTGGGCCACGTCAACAACAGCGTCTACCTCTCGTTTATGGACCTGGGCAAAGCTCGCTATTTCACCGACGTCACCGACCAACGCGTAGAGCTCGGCGGCCTCTCTTGTGCCATCGTCAACATCAATTGCAACTTCTTTTCTCCGGCCTATTTCGGCGAAGAGCTACAATTGGTAACTCGCGTCAGCGCCGTATCGGTTCACAGTTTCAAAATGGAGCAACGCGTCTACAACCCCGCCACCGGCGACGTGAAATGTATCTCTACATCGGTTCTCGCCGGGTTCGACCCCAAAACAGCTACCGGGCTTCCGCTACCCGAGCGCCTGATTGCGCAGCTCGAAGACTATGAGCAGCGCCCCTTGCGTGTCAGCAAATAAATCACAGTCACAAATATCACCAATCACCATCACCCCCATGAAAAAAGCTTACATATTATTTGCCCTGATGACGGCCTCTACCTCGGCCTTCGCAGCGACTATCAGCCCCGATGAAGCTCTGCAACGTTTCTTCGACGACCAACCCGCCGTCAGCGTCGCCGACGCCTCAGCCAATCGCCTGTCGCTGAAATACACCATCAAGGCCGACAACGCTCAACCCGCCGTCTACATCTTTGACCGCCAAGCCGACAACGGCTGCATCTTCCTCGCAGCCAACGACAACGTTGCCCCTTTGTTGGGCTACACCGACTCAGGTTCGTTTGACTACGACACTGCAGCTCCGGCCCTCATCTACCATCTCAACCGCCTCGCCAACGAAATCGAGGCTGCTCCCACCGGTAGCATCACCGGCCGCGACACAAGCAACGATTTCGCAGCCATCTCCCCCTTGTGCAAAACCACATGGAACCAATCAGAGCCTTACTACAACATGACCCCGACCATCGACTCGTCGCAAAGCGCTACGGGATGTGTCGCCACAGCCATGGCTCAAGTGATGGCCTATCACAAATGGCCCGCCAAAGGCAATGGTTCGATTTCATACACCGACGGCTACAACAACACCTACTCTACCGACTTCTCTAAATCGACCTACGACTGGGCCAATATGCTCGACTCCTACTCAGGCAGCTACACCACCGCGCAAGCCAACGCCGTGGCCCAGCTGATGAAAGACTGCGGCTACAGCGTCAAGATGAATTACAGTCCCAGCGAAAGCGGCGCTTTAGGCATCTATGTAGCCTGTGCCTTAGTCGACTATTTCGACTACGCCAAGGATGCCGACGCGGTATATCGCATCTACTATACATTGAGCGAGTGGGAAGAACTCATCTACAACCAGTTTAAAGCATACGGTCCGGTAATGCTCACCGGTCAAAACTCATATGGCGGCCACGCATTCGTAGCCGACGGATATTCAGCCAACGGACTGTTTCACATCAACTGGGGCTGGGGTGGCATATCCAACGGCTACTTCTTGCTGAGCGCTCTCAACCCCTCTCAGCAAGGCATTGGCGGCAGCCTCGCCGGATATTCCGACGACATGACGGCCATCATCAACGTACATAAAAACACCGGCGCAGCCGTCGAGGCCGCCCAACCTCAAATAGGCTTTGTCGAACGCGTTACATACCCCTACAAAATGGCGGCCGGCAACTATATCTCCATTACCGGACTGCGCAACGCCGGTTCTGTAAATTTCACCGGATATACATATCTCGAAGTGAAAGATTCAAACGGCAACGTCACCTATTGGCCCGGCCAATTATTAAACGTCGACCCCGGCTACTATTATCAAACCAATGCATTCACCAGTAGCTCATCTATCGCCGACGGCACATATACCATCTCCTTCTGGTATTCTATTTATGGAGACGACGACGAAATCTACCCCATACTCATGCCATCCGGCAACAGCGAAACCGCGACAATGACCGTCACATCAGACATCTCGAGAAAATATCTACAATTCTCGTCAGACGATGCCCAGCTCACCGTCGACAAAGACTATTTCACCATGCTCTCGCCACTATGCGTAGGCAGCCACACATCTGTGATGCGTCTGAAAATCACCAACACCGGCAATAAAGAATATTACGGTGCAATCTACGTAATGGTCGACGAATATAGAGGCGGAAACTACAGCTTGACTCTCGCCCCGGGCGAAACTACCACTATCGAATATTCGGCCAACTTCGGCATCGAAAGCGCCGGCGACTACGACCTCATGATTTACGAAAGCAACGACGAGCAGCTATTGGATGACGAAATTGAAGTGACCGCCGTTGAAGTGACCGACGGCACCATCTCCGCAACGGGCTTTGGTTTCACAAACGGCACCAGCGCCTCAAGCGTCGACTGGCTCAACTTCGACATGGGCGCAACCTACTCTTGCTCAGGCGGCTACTTCTTCGGCTCACCGATTCTATATGTATTTCCCGGCACAGGCGGCCAAAGCATAGCCTACCAAAAAGTTGGCAACATAATGCTCAACGACGGCACATCGTCGTATGTGACCACCCACTGCTCATTCTCTGACCTCGAGCCAAGCACACGCTATATTGCCGCCATAGTTTCAGGCGATAATTTCATTAGCAACTACGTCTACTTCACCACAGCCGCCACCACCGGCATCGCTTCAATCGACAACGACAACCCCGACGTCAAAGTAGCCCTCCAAGGCTCTACAATCACCGTCAACGCCCCATGCGACTTACAATCTGTAAGCGTCTATGATATCAACGGCCGATGCATCGCTACCGTCGCCGACACCGCATCGTCAGCCACCATCGACATCCCCGACGCTCCGGCCGGCATCTATCTGATTGCTATTTTCTTAACCGACGGCACTGCCCACGTCGAAAAATTAATCAAATAGTAACAGGAAAGTAACAGATTTTGCTTTGACAGCTTAAGATTGACACTTAACTTTGCCGTCAAAGCACTAAATTCACAAAACGAGGTTTCACCGTGAGGTGCGGCCTCGTTTATTTTTTGTTTATTTTTCCCCATTTTCCTCCGTTTATTCACAAAGAATTAGAGAAATTTGGGACGAAACGGCTTTGTTTACCAAAAAATTACTATCTTTGCGTGATTTAAGACGATTACAACAGATTATAGAAAATTTTTATGGTAAAGCCAATCAAAAAAACCATCACGCTTAGCGATGGCCGTGAGATTACTATCGAAACCGGCAAGCTCGCAAAACAAGCTGATGGAGCTGTAGAACTACGCATGGGAGGCACCATGCTGCTGGCTACTGTAGTTTCAGCCAAAGAAGCCGGCGAAGGCGTCGACTTCATGCCATTACAAGTCGAATACAAAGAAAAATTCTCCGCAGCCGGACGTTTCCCCGGCGGCTTCCTCAAACGCGAAGGCCGCGCTT